>DASQFA010000161.1:0-4016 GCA_035633375.1 Rubrivivax sp. | reverse complement strand
ATGGTCTTGCCCAGCAGCTTGACCAGCGCATAGACGGTGTCGATGTGCGGCGTCGGCGTGTTCGTCAGCCGGCCGAGTTCGACCACCGAGCCGACCAGCGCGTCGATCTCCGGTGCGCGGCCGGCCTCGATGTCCTGCAGCATGCTGGTCTTGTGCTTGCCCACCTTCTCGGCACCGGCAATGCGCTTGTCGATGCTGACGCGGAAAGTGATGCCCAGCTTGTTGGCCACCTCCTGCGCCTCGCTCATCATCGCCGCGGCCAGGTCGCGGGTCAGCGGGAACTGGCAGATGTCCACCAGCGTGGCATGCGCCAGGCTGCTGATCGGGTTGAAGGTCAGGTTGCCCCACAGCTTGAGCCAGATTTCCGATCGGATGTTGTCCAGCACCGGGCTCTTGAAGCCGGCCTTGACGAAGCAGTCGGCGACACGCTGCACCCGCTGGCTGGTGCTGCCGTCGAGCTCGCCCACCGGGAAGCGGTCGCCCTCGATGTGCTTGACCACGCCCGGCGCCACCAGCTCGCTGGCCGGATAGACCACGCAGCCGATCACCTGCGATGCGGGGATGGCCGCGCCGATGCGTCCGCGCGGATCGACACTCTTCACCGGCGATCCGGCGAGCGCGCCGCCATGCGCGTGGAAGTACCAGAAAGGCACGCCGTTCTGCATCGTCACGATCAGCGTATCGCGGCCGATCAGCTTGGGCAGCTCATCGGCCACGGCTTCCACCTGGTGCGCCTTCATCGCCAGGATCACCAGGTCCTGCACGCCGGCGGCCGCGTAGTCGTTGGTGGCTTTCACGCCACGCGCCACGTGCTCGCTGCCGTCGTGCATGATCAGCTTCATGCCGTTGCGGCGGATGGCCTCGAGGTTGGCGCCGCGCACGATGAACGTCACGTCTTCGCCAGACAGCGCCAGCTTCACGCCGACGTAGCCGCCGATGGCGCCGGCGCCGATGATTGCGATCTTCATGCTCGATGTGTCCTTCAGTGGGGGGGCGATTCGAAGCGGTTCGTGAGCTTGCCGATGCCTTCGATCTCGATCTCGACGGTCTGGCCCGGCTTCATCGAACCGACACCGACCGAGGTGCCGCACAGGATCACGTCACCGGGCTCGAGCGTCATGTCGTGCGAGATCAGGCTGACCAGACGCGGCACCGAAAAGCGAATGTCGGCGACGGGGTAGTCCTGGCGCAGCTGGCCGTCGAGCCAGGTCTTGACCACCAGCGTGCCCGGGTCCAGGCCTGTGGCGATGCACGGGCCCAGCGGGCAGAACGTGTCGTAGCTCTTGGCGCGCACCCATTGCGCGAAAGTCGAGTCGCGGTTCAGCACCTCGGCGGCGGTGACGTCGTTGCAGCAGCTATAGCCGAAGACATGCCCCAGCGCATCGGCTTCGCGCACCGCCTTGGCGCGCCGGCCGATGACGATGGCCAGCTCGCCTTCATAGACGATCTTGCCCTGGCCCGGCGGCGCGACGATGGCCTCGTCGGGGTTGAGGTAGCTGCTCGGCGCCTTCATGAAATACAGTGGCTCGGCCGGGTCGGCCAGGCCCAGCTTGGCGGCCAGCGCCAGGTAGTTGTTCCACAGCGCCAGCACCTTGCCCGGGCGCACCGGCATCAGCAGTTTCACGTCGGCCAGCGCCAGGCTGCGCCCGGTGGGCCGGGCCGCACCGAACATGTCGCCGTCGTGTACCGCGATCGAGGCGCCGTCGAGCGTGCCCAAGCCGATACTGCCCTGGTGGTCGAAGCGCACCCAGCGCCGTGATGTGCTCATTGCTGCAGGGCCCGCGGGCCGTTGAACCGACAGGTGAGATTCTACGGGCCGGCGGGGTGGGGTTAAGCCCGAAGTGCCGGGCCGCGCCGTGTCGCATACAGTGTGCGTTGATGCGCCGGGCACCTCGCCCCACCCACCCATGCGAAAGAGCCATCGATGAGTGCAAGACTGGCAGGCAAGAAGGCCTTCGTCACGGCGGCCGGGCAGGGCATCGGCCGGGCCGTGGCCGAGGCCTTCGCGCGCGAGGGCGCCACGGTGGTGGCCACCGACCTGAAGCTCGAGCTGCTGGCCGGGCTGCAAGGCGCCAGCGGCATCCACGTCGAACGCCTGGATGCCCTGGATGCCGCCGCCATCGCCGATGCGGCGCGCCGCCACCCCGACGCCGGCATCCTCTTCAACGGCGCCGGCTATGTGCACCACGGCAGCGTGCTCGACTGCACCGAGGAGCAGTGGGACTTCGCCTTCGACCTGAACGTGCGCTCGATGTACCGCACGATCAAGGCCTTCCTGCCCGGCATGCTGGCCGCGAACGGGGGCAAGGGCAACGGCTCGATCATCAACGTCGCCTCGGGGGCCAGCAGCGTCAAGGCGGCGGCCAACCGCTTCGTCTATGCCGCCACCAAGGCGGCCGTCATCGGCCTGAGCAAATCGGTGGCGCTGGACTTCATCACCCAGGGCGTGCGCTGCAATGCCATCTGCCCGGGCACGATCGAATCGCCGTCGCTGCGCGAGCGCATGCGCGCGCTGTCGGCCAGCTCGGGCCAGACGCTGGCGCAGGTGGAGGCGATGTTCGTCGCGCGCCAGCCGATGGGCCGTCTGGGCACCACCGACGAGGTCGCGGCGCTGGCCGTCTATCTTGCGTCGGACGAATCACGCTTCACCACCGGCACGGCCAGCATGGTCGATGGCGGCTGGTCACTCTGAACCCCTGGGATCGCCACGATCCGCTTCCACAAGGAACCCCATGAAACTGCTGCGCCATGGCCCGAACGGGGCCGAAAAACCCGCACTGCTCGACGCCAAGGGCCAGGTGCGCGATCTGTCGAAGGTGCTGCCCGACATCAGCGCCGCCACGCTCACGCCGCACAGCCTGCAGCGGCTGCACGAGCTTGATGTCAACACCTTGCCGCTGGTGGCCACACCCGGGCGCATGGCGCCCCCGTGGAGCGGCATGGGCAAGTTCATCTGCGTCGGGCTGAACTACTCCGACCATGCCGCCGAGACCGGCAATCCCATTCCGCCGGAGCCGATCCTGTTCATGAAGCCCACCAGCGCGCTGGTCGGCTGCAACCATGCCATCGTGCTGCCGCAGGGCTCGGTGAAGAGCGACTGGGAAGTGGAACTCGGTGTGGTCATCGGCAGCAAGGCGCGCTATGTGAGCGAAGCCGAGGCGCTGAAGCACGTGGCCGGCTACTGCGTGGTCAACGACCTGTCGGAACGCGAATACCAGCTCGAGCGCGGCGGCACCTGGGACAAGGGCAAGGGCTGCGACACCTTCGGCCCGGTCGGCCCCTGGATGGTGACGGCCGACGAGGTGGCCGACCCACAGGACCTGTCGATGTGGCTCGAGGTGAACGGCAAGCGCGTCCAGAACGGCAGCACCCGGACCATGATCTTTGGTGTGGCCCACCTGGTCAGCTACATCAGCCGCTTCATGACGCTGTACCCCGGCGACCTGATCAGCACCGGCACGCCGCCGGGCGTGGGCCTGGGCATGAAACCGCCGCTGTACCTGAAGCCCGGCGACGAGATGCGCCTGGGCATCCAGGGCCTGGGTGAGCAGCACCAGACAGTGCATGCCTGGGACCCGGCGCTCATCGATGCGTGATATGAGCTCCCCCGCAGCTCCTGCGGCGCCTCCCCCTCGAGGGGGCAACGCCAGCAGACCGGCGAAGCCGGATCTGCGGCGTTTGCTCGATGCGGTGGCGGCGGCGGATGGGTGTCGGGATGCTTGAAGTGACGTCGATCGTTGCATCGCCGGTGATCCGCATCCATGCGGCGGACGACGTCGTGATCGCGCGACATCAGCTGGTGGGCGGCACGCGCATCGACAGCGAAGGCATCACCGTCGCCGGCCTCGTGCCCCCGGGCCACAAGCTGGCGGTGCGTGCCATCGCAGCCGGCCATCCGGTGCGGCGCTACAACCAGATCATCGGCATGGCACGGGTGGACATCGCGCCCGGCCAGCATGTGCACAGCCACAACCTGGAGTTCAGCCACTTCGCGCGCGACTACGCGGTGGGGCAGT
>DASQFA010000160.1:0-10765 GCA_035633375.1 Rubrivivax sp. | reverse complement strand
AAGCGCTCGCCGGTCGCAGACCTCGCTGCCGCCATCGGCGATTCGCTCGGTGGCGGGGCGTGGCCGCGTCAGGCTCAGCACCAGCGCGGTACTCAAGTTCTGGATGGCGGCAAAGGTCTCGGCATTGACGCGCAGCGTGCGCAGCCGGATGCCGGCCAGCGTGGCCGACATCAGCGAAGCGCGCTGCACATGGCTGGGCTGCAGATACTTGTCGATCACTGCGCGCAAGGTGCCGTCGTTGTCGGACGCCGCGGTGGCAAAAGTCAGCCGTGCCTTGGCCTGCGGCGCAATGCGCAGGCGCACCGCAAAAGCGCACACCGGGTCCAGGCCGGTGTCGAGCACCACGGCCTCTGGCAGCCGGTCGGGCGCGGTGAGCGTGGGCTGCAAATCGGCCGCAGCGGCCCATCCGTCACCGGCTTGTGGTCCCCTGGCTGGTCCATGGGGCTGCAAACCCGGCAAGAACCGTCCTCGCTGCGGCCGCCTATCGCGTTCGATGCTCCAAGCCCGACCGGCTTCGGGCGACGACGCGGCGCCGGCGGCGGCGGGCCAGGGGTCGAAGGCGGCCAGCGGCTGGCTCGCATGGTGGTTGCGGCCGAGCCAGCGCTGACGTTCGGCCAGCACGCGCACACCCAGCACCTGCGCATCGCTGTCGGCGAGGAAGTGCGCCATGCGCAGTGCAGGCTCGGACGGCAGGCGCGGCTTGCGCTCGAAGCAAAGCGCGCGCTGCGCCGGCTGCCACTCGGCACGCACGAACAGGTTGGTGAAGGCCGGGTGCGCCTCGTCGGCACGCGCCGCGGACAGCGTCACCTCGGAGGCCGAGATCAGCTCGATCTCCAGCCACTGATCACCCAGGTTGTGCAACTCGACCTCGCGGAACTCGATGTCGTCCTCGGGGCTGACCCAGACCGTGCTGTGCGCGTGCAGCCCGGGCCAGACGGCATCGAAACTCACTCGGTCGGCGTGGAAGGTGCTGCGGTAGCTCGCCCGCGGATCAGGGGCCGGATGCTGGGTGATCGACACCGGATGGGTTTGCGCTTGCGCGCCGTCGCCGGCCGGCCAGCGCAGGTAGAAGAAGCTGCCGTAGGCGTCGCGCAGCGCATCGTCGCGCCAGCGCGTGATGCCGGTGTCGCCCCAGCGGCTGCAACCGGCGCCATTGGCGCGCAGCGACACGCTGTAGCGCCCGTTGGACAGCAGGTGCGTCGGTTCCAGCGCGTCGATACCCGGCAGCACCTCGCGCAACAGCCCCCCCGAGGCGCGGCGCTCGTGCCCCAGCGCGCTCGGCCCCGGCGGCGGTGCCGACAGCGTGCTGATCTCGCGCGGTGTGCGCTCGTGCAGCAGCGAGGCCACGGCCTCGATGGCGGCAATGGCCATGCCCCAGCGCTGCGGCGTGCCGTCCAGCAGGGCATTGGCCAGCGCGACGATGCTCATGCCCTGGTGGTGCGCCATGAACGTGTTCACAGGCGTACAACGGCCCGCGCCCGGTTGGCGCGCGGGCGTGAAGTCGAGCGCTTCGATGAAGCCATAGCGCGTGCGTGCGCCCAGCGACTGCAACGCTTCGAAGTTGCGGCACGCGCGCACCGGTGCGATCTGCGCCGCCAGTGCCGTCGCATAGGGCGCGACCACCAGTTCATCGCTCGGCGTGCGGCGCAGCGCCAGGCGCGGCACGCCCTGCGGCGCGTACTGGTAGGCCAGCGTATGGTCGCTGCCGGCATAGGCGCACTCCGACACGCCCCACGGCATCTGGTGTGCCGCGGCGAACGCCATCTGTTCGCACAGCGCCGCATGGCAGGCCTCGTGCAGCACGCTGGCCTGCGGCTCGTCGAGCACCAGCGTGGGCATCAGGTACTCGAACATCGAACCCGACCAGGAGCGCAACGCGGCACGCGCACCCACCGCAAAGAAGGGCCGGCCGAGCGATCCCCAGTGGCGCACCGGCACATCGCCTTTGGCGACCGCGAGCAGACTGGTCAGGCGCGCCTCCGACGCCAGCAGGTCGTAGAAGCCGGCATCGAGCTGCTGTTCGGCGACGCGCCAGCCGATATGGAACAGGTGCCGTTGGCGATGGTACAAAAAGCCGAAGTCGGCCTGCGTCGCGAGCCGCTGGCAGACCTGGGCCAGCGCACGCAGGCGCTGCGCTGCAGCTTGTGCCCCGGCACCGGCGCTGGCCTGCCGGTCGAGCGCGGCCGAGCGCAGGGTGGCACGATGGTCCGCCAGGCAGCTGCGCAGCGTCTCGCGTTGCGCCTGCGGCAACCCGCTGCGCGCGGCCAGCAGCGGCTGCAGGCGCTGCCTCGACGCGTCAAGGCCGCGCTGCGATGCACCCTCGTCGTAGGGGGCTTCAGCCAGCTCCACGCAAGCCTGTGCCACGGCCAGCAGATGAGCGCACAGGTTGCCGCTGTCCACCGTGGACACATACATCGGCAACAGCGGCGCGAGGGTCTGCGTGTCGTACCAGTTGACGAAGTGGCCGCGATGGCGCTGCATCGTCTCCAGCGTGGCGAGCGTGGCCTCCAGGCGCGCCAGCAGATCCTGGGTGCCGATCCAGCCGAACTGCCGCGCGCTGGCCACGCTCAGCAGGTACAGCCCGATGTTGGTGGGCGAGGTGCGGTGCGCCACCATGTCGTGCGGCGTGGTCTGCAGGTTGTCCGGCGGCAGGTGGTGGTCTTCGGCGACGACGCAGCGCTCGAAGAAGCGCCAGGTGTCGCGCGCGATGCCGTGCAGATAGGCCTGCTCCGCCGGCGGCAAGGCCTTGTCGCCGACGTCGCTGAGTGGCCGGCTGACGGCCCAGGTCCACAAGGGTGATGCGGCCCACAGCGCGCACAGCACGAGAGACAGCGCCCAATGCGAAGTGCCCGCCGCGAACAACCCGGCCAGCAGCAGCGCCGCGCGCAGCGGCTCGGCACGATGCCGTTGCAGCACCGCGGCCAGGTTGCCACGCGACGCGGCCTGGGCGGCGGCGGCCGTGGTCCACTGCAGCAGGTGGCGCCGACTCACCCGCATGCGATACAGCGCGCGGCCGATCGCGTCGAGCGACAGCGTGGCCTGCTGCAGCAGCTGCGCCAGCTGGAACAACGCACCGCAAAGCGCGCGTGCCAGGTCGGCCGCCGCCTGGCGGTAGAAGTGGCGCTTGGCGATGTCGTCGCGCGAGGGCGCGAAGCCGGCCACCGCACCCAGCAGCGGCCCGGCCGCGAAGGCCGAGAGCACGAGAGCCAGCGCGGCCCAGGGCGACAGCCCATGGCCGGTCAGCGCCAGCAGCAGCAGCGCCAGCGACACCGGCGCGACCAGCGAGCGGCGCAGGTTATCGAACATCTTCCAGCGGTTGATGCCGCGCAGCGGGTAGCGTCGCCACTGCAGCATGAAGGGCAGCAATTGCCAGTCGCCCCGTGTCCAGCGGTGCACGCGCGACGCCGCGACGTCAGCGTGGAAGGGCGCGTCCTCGATCAGCGTGATGTCGCTTACCGTGGCGCAGCGCGCGATCGAACCTTCGAGCAGGTCGTGGCTCAGCACCCGGCCTTCGGGCAGCCGCCCTGCCAGCAGCGCCTGCATGGCGCGCACGTTGAGCAGTCCCTTGCCGGTGAAGGTGCCTTCGCCGAACAGGTCCTGGTAGACCTCGGAGCTGGCGGCGCTGTACGGGTCGATGCCGCATTGCCCGGCAAACAGCCAATGGTAGGGCGTGAGCTCGCGCGGCGCGGGCAAGGGCGTGACGATGCGCGGCTGCAGGATGGCGTAGCCGCCGCGCAGCGTGCGCGTGGCCGCATCCAGGCGCGGCTGGTTCTGCGGATGCGCGGCCACGCCCACCAGCTCGCGCAGCCGGCCGGGTGGCAACTGCGTGTCGCTGTCGAGCGTGAGGATGTAGGCGGTGCCGGCGGCGGTGCGCGATTCCTCGCCCAGGTCGAGGAAACTGCCACGATGATCTTCAGCCAGTGCGGCGACCAGGTCCTCCAGCTTGCCGCGTTTGCGCTCGCGGCCGATCCAGCGTTGCTCCGTGTCGCTGAACACACGCTCGCGCTGCAGCAGCAAGAAGCGCGGTGGCGCGCCAGCCGCTTGCGCGTGCGCCTGGTTGAGCGCGCGAATACCTTGCCGGGCCTGCTGCAGCAGCGCAACGTCCGTTGCGCTTTGTGGGTTGTCGGCGTCGGCCCAGTCCGAAAGCAGCGCGAACTGCGCATGCTCTTCGGGGTTGGCGAGGTGGTGCAACTCCAGCCGGTGCAGCAGCGCGCCAACCGATGCCGCGTCCGTCAGCATCGCCGGAACCGCGACCATCACCCGGTGCTCGGCGGGAATGCCCTGCGCCAGCGCCAGTCGCGGCAGGTGCCGCGGCCGGAGTGATTCGCTGATCAGGCGGTTGACCAGCGCGACCACCGCCTCGCTGGCCGGAAACAGCATCAACGCGGCGGTGGCCAGCAGCCAGGCGGGCGAATCGTTCTCCGTCGCGCCGGCAGCGCGCAGCAACAGCCACGCCACCAGGCCGAGCGTGCCCGCCAACAGCGTGCCCAGGTAAGCCGCGGGCGCGATGCGACGTGCGGCCGTGCGCCACAGCGTGAGGCCTCGCTCATGCAGGCCGAGCGCGCGCGCCAGCGCGCCGCGGCCTGCGCCCTGCAGCCAATGGCCCGGCACCTGTGCGCCCGGCTGCGCGGGGTCGGCACGCTGCATCAGCCCCAGCAGCGTTTGCGCCACCGCCGCTTCGCTGTGGCCGCTGCGCCGGGCCAGGCGTTCGATGGCATGCAGCGTTTGGTCGCGCGTGCGCGCGTGCTCGGCTTCGAACAGGCTGGAGCCGAGCATGCGCTGCATCAGCGTGCTCGTGCTCGCGATGATGCTGCTCCAGTCGGCGTCGCCGATGGCGCGCAGCGAGTTCACCGCGTTGCTCACGCTCAGGTTGTCGGCCGCCTGGTCGGCGGTCTGCTGTGCCTGCACCGCCGCGACGTCGGGCAGCGCGCGTTGCAGCCAGTGCTGCACGCGTTGCAGTTCGTGCGTCTTGCGCTCGCTCAGGCGTCGCGCCATTTGTGCCAGGAACACCCGGCCCACACCGCGTTGCTCGAGCAAGGCAAGCAGTTCGTCGAGCGTATGCAGTGAAAGCGTGTCGATGCGGTCGCTGCAACGGTTGGCCACCTCGCGTGCGGCCTTGCTGGTGGCCACGCGTTCGGCCAGCCGGCGCAGGTTCTCCACCAGCACCACGCGCAGCGTGGTCGGCAGCGCCCACATCTCGTTGAGGTTGAGTTCGCGCGTTTCCTGGTAGGCCCCCAGGAAGTGCGACAACAACCCTGCGTCGAAGGCACCGTCGGTGTGCGCCACGAAGGCCCAGGCCACGCCATAGACGCGCGGCAGGCCGGCCAGCGGCTCGTCCAGCAGCATCGGCAGCGCGCGGAAATAGCGGCGCGGCAGGCCGTCGCGGATTTCCTTCAGCTGGGCCTCGACGAGGTGGAAGTTGTCGAGCAGCCATTCGGCTGCCGGACTGATGTCATAGCCGGTGGCGGCCTGCGTGCTGATGTAGTGGTGCGCTTCGCGCAGCCTGCGGATGTTCTCCTTCAGCCGCGGGAAGAAGGTGGCCGCGCCCGGCCGCGCGCGCGCGGCACGGTGCGTCTCACCCAGGCTGCGCCCGTGCTGCGCAAAGCGCTGCGGGCCGAAAATCTCCGAGCGGATCGGCGGTTGCGCCGCGCCCCGCGCGCTGTCGAGAATGGCGCACAGGGCCTGCGGCGCATCGGGCAGCAGGCGCCGCAGTTCGCCGTTGGACATTGCCCTACAGGAACAGCGACAGCAACAGCACTGGCAGCGCCACCAGGGCCAGCGAGGTCATCAAGCGCGTGCTGACGAAGCCGTTCAAGGCCTCGGCAGCGCAGCGCAGGCGAAACACCATGCCATGTGCGGCATTGCAGTGCTGCAGATGCTCGTTCAACGCGCGCAGTTCCATCGGCGAGGTATGGACTTCCGTACCGAAAGACGCGGTACTCCAGCTTGGGGTGGCAAAGATTTCTGATTTCATTGACGGCTCCAACCGCGTGGCCATGGGACGACGCGGAAAGTGAAATTGACAACCGGGCCGAGAAGGCCGGGCATCGCGGCGGCCCGAACGTGATCGACACATGCAGGCCAGAAGCACCCATCGTAGGAACCCACGGCAGCGCTGTCTGTCGGACGGCATGCCGTTGCCAATCGGCCCGTGCTCGCTGTAGGACTGGGCCCACTGGGTCACGCGGCCCTGGCCGATAGTGCCGGCGGGGCTGCGCCGCGAAGATGGACTGTCCATGCATTCCACCATCGCGCCCCAGAAACAAGACCTCTCGCCACACGGCTGGCCGGTGCGCAACCAACTGCTCGCGGCGTTCCCCACTGCAGATCGGCAACGCTGGTTGCCGCACCTGGAATGCATCTCGCTGAGCTGCGGCCAGGTGCTGTACGAAACCGGCAGCACCCCTGCGTTCGTGTACTTTCCGAGCACGGCGGCCGTCTCGCTGATGTCGCTGACACGTGACGGCGCTTCCGCCGAATTGGCGGTGATCGGCCACGAAGGCATGGCCGGCATCGCCATGTTGTCGGGCGGCAGCGTCATGTTCAGCCAAGCCGTGGTGCAAGCGTCCGGGCAGGCCTACAGGCTGCGCGCACAAGTACTGCAGGCCGAACTGCAACGCCCCGGCCCGACACTGAGCCTGCTGCTGCGCTACTCACTCTCGCTGATGGCGAATGTGGCGCAGTCGGCGTTGTGCAATCGCTATCACTCCATCGACCAGCAGCTGTCGCGGCGCTTGCTGCTGGGTCTGGACAGGTCGGACTCGGCCGAGTTGGCGATGACGCAGGAGGGTGTGGCCAACCTGCTGGGCGTGCGCCGCGAAGGCGTCACCGCGGCGGCGCTGAAGCTGCAGCAGGCGGGTGTGATCCGCTACCGCCGTGGGCAGATTTTCGTGCTCGACCGGGAAAAGCTCGAACAGCGCGCCTGCGAGTGTTATGGCTCGGCCAGGAAAGAACACGAACGGCTGCTGCCCCGACTTCAGCTGCTGCCAACGCCCGTGCCGAGGGCGCCGCGGCGGGCCTGGCCCGGCGCGTTGAGCCTGGCGACCTGATACCGCCCTCCGACCTGCCGCTTCACGTCAGGCCCCCTGAGGGGGATACGCAGACTTCGGGTGCCCGTGCGTTGGCGCATGTGCGTCGAGCGCCTGGTGCGCGCTGGCAGACAGACAGGCTCTGCGCCGGCGCGCACACTGCGGGCCTGCGTCGCAAATCCGACCTGCCCACCGGAGAGCCCACTGGCCAGCGCCCACAACCACCTGATCGAGTTGCTGCCCCGGGCGTCGCGGCTGCGGTTGCTGGCGCTGTGCGAGCCGGTGCCCCTGGTGCTGGCGCAGACGCTGGTTGAGCCCGGCACGCCGACTCGCCATGTCTATTTCCCGAGCGAAGGGTTCATCTCGCTGGTGGCGTTGAGTGACGGCGATGCCGCGCTCGAGGTGGGCATGGTCGGTCGCGAAGGCATGCTCGGTGCACAACTGGCGCTGGGCGTGACGACCGTGCCGCTGCGCGCCCTGGTGCAAGGCGCGGGTGCGGCCTGGCGCATCGGCACCGGGCCCTTCCGCGCCGAGCTGGCGCGAAACGCGGCGCTGCAGCGTGTGTTGAACCGCTATGTGTATGTGCTGATGACGCAACTGGCGGGGCCGGCGGCCTGCCAGCGCTTCCATCGCATCGGCCCGCGGCTGGCGCGCTGGCTGCTGATGAGCCAGGACCGCGCGCAGGCCGACTGCTTCCGCGTGACGCACGAATTCCTGGCCTACATGCTCGGCGTGCGCCGCGTCGGCATCACCTCTGCGGCCGGCAGCCTGCAGCGCGGCGGCCTGATCGAATACCGGCGCGGCAACCTGCGCGTGCTCGATCGCCCCGGCCTGGAAGCCGCGGCATGCAGCTGCTACGCCGCCGACCGTCAGGCCTATCGCGAACAGCTCGGCTGACCCAAGAAGATCCGCCGCCTATGACATCCGCGGCGGCTGGCAACGTGGCAGCGCCGCTGTAGGCGCGGGACCACAGCCGATGCAGGCACGCGCCGATGGTGTTTGCATCTCACTCGGGCGACCATGGCGGCGTGCGTGTTCCGGAATCCCCTACTTGAAACTCGAACACTGGGTCGGTGGCTACCGATGAGCCCTGCAGAGCCCCACGTTGCACAGTCGCCGCCGCGCCGCCGGCATGTCCTGCTGCGGCCAGGATCGATTGCCGTGGGGATCCTGCTGGGGGCGATTGCGCTGGGTGAAGCGCTGGGCTGGCCGTTCCTGGCGCAGCCGCTGCAACACCTGCTTGCCGACAGCTTGGGCCGCCGCGTCGCCCTGGCCGCGGACGATGCGCCTGCCACGGAGACGACGTTTTCAGTTCGCTTCATTGGCGGCTTGCGCGTGCATGTGCCACGTCTGCAGGTGGCAGCGCCGGCCTGGAGCGCAGCGCCACACACGCTGCTGGCCCACGATTTGAGCCTGCAGTTGCGCTACGGCGACTTGTGGCGCGCATACCGCGGCCAGCCCTTGCACGTCTACCGCCTGCAAGCCCGCATGCTCGATGCCGAACTGGAGCGCCTGGCCGACGGCCGCGCGTCATGGCACTTTGCCGGCGACGACTCGGCCGCGGCAGCCGCCGCACCCGCTGCATGGCCCCGCTTCGGCCAGCTTCAGCTGGCATCGGGAACGCTGCGCTACCGCGACGTGCCGCAGAACATCGTGCTGAACGCGCAGTTGCGCCTCGACGACGCGGCCGGCGCAGGTCAAGGCGGCACCCGGCGCTTGCAGTTGCAGGCCACCGGCACGTATCGCGGCCAGCCACTCGAGGCAGAACTGGTCAGCGCCAGCGCTGCTGCGTCGAGCGCTCTCGGTAGCCGCGACGCAGCTCTGCCATTGACATTGAAAGCCACCGTAGGCCGCGCCAGCCTGCAGTTCGCTGGCCAGGCTGCAAATGCCAGCGACCTGAACGACATCAGCGGGCGCTTCAGTCTGAGCGGGCCGTCGCTGGCCGCCGTAGGCGACCCACTCGGCTTGCCCCTGCCCACCACCGCGGCCTTTCGTGCCGCGGGCGTGCTGGTGAAACAAGGCGCCACCTGGCTCGTGCGCGTGGACGATGCCACGGTTGGCGGCAGCCGCCTGAACGGCGCGTTTCGCTTCGATGCGGCGCGCCAGGTGCCGCTGCTGTCGGGCCGGCTGAGCGGCCGCCGGCTGCTGCTGCAGGACCTGGGCCCGGTGATTGGCACCATGCCGGTTGTGGCGGGGGCGGCGGCGGATGCGCCACCGCCATCGACCCCGGCCGAAGCCGCGACACCAGCACAGGCGGCTGTCACGGCAGCGCGCGTCAAGACACCGCGCAAGGCCACGGGCAAGCCTGCGAGTCGGCCCACGTCCGCCAAGGTGCTTCCCGCGCGGCCGTTCGACCTGGCGGCACTGCGCGACATGGATGCCAACGTGCTCATCGAGATCGACGAACTCGACCTGGGCACCCGGCTGCTGGAGCCACTGCGCCCACTGCGCGGCCATTTGCAGTTGCGCGGCGGCGTGCTCAGCCTCGACGATGTGGACGGGCGCACCGGCGAAGGCCGCCTGAGAGGCAGCGTGGCACTGGATGGCCGCGCCGCGCCGGCGTTGTGGAGCGCACGGCTGCGCTGGGACGACATCCGGCTGGAACGCTGGATCCGCCAGGTGCGCGAGGCCGATGCACCGCCGTATGTCACGGGCCGCTGGAGCGGCCAGGCGCAGTTGCAGGGCAAAGGGGTATCGACCGCGCAGATTCTCGGCAGCTTGAACGGCCAGGTGCGCAGCGGCTTGCGTGCCGCCACCGTGTCGCACCTGGTGGTCGAAGCCGCCGGCGTGGACCTGGCCGAATCGCTGGGCCGGCTGATCAAGGGCGATGTGAGCTTGCCGGTGACCTGCGCCGCCGCCGACGTGGCGGTGCAGGACGGCGTGTTGCGCTCGCGCGTGTTCGTGCTGGACACGCCCGATTCCACCGCCTGGATCGACGGCTCGGTGTCGCTGGCCAGTGAAGCCATCGACCTGCGCATGGTCGTCTCGCCGAAGGATTTCAGCCCGCTGACGCTGCGCGCGCCGCTGCACGTCGGCGGCAGCCTGGCCAACCCCACGCTGTCGGTCGAAAGCGCGCCTTTGGCAGCCAAGGCCGCGGGGGCCTTGATGCTGGGGCTGGTGGCTCCGCTGGCCGCGTTGATTCCACTGCTCGACCCCGGCAATGCCGAGGACGCGCAGCGCGGTGCGGCCGATTGCCTTGCGTTGTCACAGCGCGGCAAGCTCGGGCTGGCACGCGTGCCAGTGCCAGCGAAAGTGCCAGCGCCACGCTGACGCCATGGGCCACCTGCCCGGCCGGCGCGGCGGCAGAATACGCGTCTGCAAAGCCAATGCATGCGCAGGCCCCGTCGTAGCGCGACGCGACGCTGGCCGCGAGCCGTGTCGTGTCGCGATGCGGGGCGGGGCGGTTCAATATCTGGATGGACACGCGTCGCATGCTCGGCAAGGACAACGGCCAGTGCAGTGTCAACACTGCATTAGCGTGCGGGCGTGCAGCGCGGTTGCGCAAAGAGTTAGCGGCCTATGTTCGCCAGCGCACGGATGCGCGCGCGGCATGCGCCTACGCTGTGCCTGGGCCGTGAGTGACGCCCCCGCTTGCAGCGACCATGGCGCGTCGGCCCAAAGGCCGCCAAGCCCGCCCTTTTCACTGACGGAGAGTCCCCATGAATCAAGTTTTACCAACAAGCGACTGCGCCGCGACCTTTCGAACCCTCAGGAGAACGTCATGAGTCTGGGTACCA
>DASQFA010000159.1:0-8153 GCA_035633375.1 Rubrivivax sp. | reverse complement strand
GCCGGCGTGCCCGGCAGGCCTGGGTTCGTCAGGTAGTGCATGGGGATGACGGCCTTGGGCATGATCAACGCCTTGGTGACCATGGCGGCATACGGCGGGTTCATCACCAACTGGCCGCCACCGATGTGCATCAACACCGCTCGGTTTCTGATCGAACCGCTCTAGGCGACTGTGCGCAGACATCAACGGCTTCAGCCTGCACGCCGCCGTGCGTTGGGATGCCGACGACTGGGCGGCATCGGTGGCCCGATGTTGGGCAGCCCGATGATCGGTGCCGGCTTCGCGCTGGACTCGATCTTCTACGTGCTGGCCGGGCTGGACCTGCTGGGGGTGATGCTGACCCTGCTGGTGCCCACGGCACGCGCGCAGTTCGCACCGCGCCCGGCGCGCGCCGAGCCGTTGCCCGTCCAGGTCGCATCGCTGCGGCGCGCGGCCTGATGCGGCTGCGGTCACCCCGGACACAGGAATTGGCACGAAGCTCTACAGATTCTTCCGCAGCGGCACTTCGCACCGGCTGCGCATCGCGCTCCATCTCAAGGGCCGGGCCTACGACTACGACGCGCGGTCGACCTGCGCCGCGAGCAGCATCTGGGCGCCGCTTACACGGCGGTCCATCCGCAAGGCCTGGCGCCCGCGCTGCAGACCGACGGCAAAGAAGGCCGGCTGATCCAGTCACCGGCCATCATCGAATGGCTGGAAGAACGCCACCCCCAGCCACCGCTGCTACCGGCCGACCCGGCGGGCCGCGCCCGGGTGCGCGCGCTGGCAGCCATCGTCGGCTGCGACATCCACCCGGTGAACAAGCGGCGCATCGCAAGCGCTGCGCCACGACTTCGCCGCGGATGACGAGGCAGTCAATCGCTGGTGCGCGACCTGGATAGTCGCTGGCTTCGACGCCATCGAGGCCTTGCTGGCCGCCGACCTGAAGCACGGCGACTTCTGCTTCGGCCACACGCCGACGCTGGCCGACGTCTACCTGGTGCCCCAGGTCGAGCGCGCGCGCCGCTTCAAGGTCGACATGGGGTGCTGGTCGCTGATCAGCGCGGTCGACGCGGCCTGCGCCCGGCTGCAGGCCTTCCGCGACGCGGCGCCGGCGGCGCAGCCCGACGCGGGCTGAGCGCGCGGCTTGTACGGCCCGGTCCGGAGCACCTGGGCAACAGTGCGCCATGGAACCCGACGCGCGATCGAGATTTCTGCGGCGGCAAGCTGAGCGTTTCGTTCTTGGGTCTGGCGGCGGACACCGGCGAGTTGGCCCGCTTGGCCAACATGGGGCCCGGCATGCCAACCTGGAAGCGGCCCCAAACCATCGACGAGCTCATTGGCAAGTACCTGATGCCAGTGAATGACTCCTCGACGGTGTAGCCTATGCGGCGTTACGAATTCGACCACGAGGATCCACATGAACATGAGCCGGCCGCGCCTGATTTACTTCGACTTCGCCGGCAGCCGTGGCGAGGAATGCCGCATCGCGCTTCATCTTGCCGGCATTGATTTCGAGGACGTTCGAGTCAAAGGCGACGACTGGCCCGCGATTAAGGTCAACACACCCTTCGGCGCGATACCGGTGCTCGAGATTCCGGGCAAGGCACCGCTGGCGCATTCCAACGCCATCCTCGTCTTCATCGGGCGTCAGCATCGACTGCATCCCGCCGATGCTTTCGAGGCAGCTCGCCACGAGGCGCTGATGTGTGCCGTCGAGGAACTGCGCCACACGATCACGCCCACCCTGCGCATCACCGACCCCGAGTTGAAGCGCCAGGAACGTGAGGCGCTTGCGGCGAACGAACTCAGGAGCTGGGGCAGTCAAGTCGAGCGCCAGCTCGGCGACGGTCCGTTCATCGGCGGCGCGATGCTGCAGGTCGCCGACCTCAAGCTCTACATGGTGGTGCGTTGGCTCACCACGGGAACTCTGGATCACGTGCCCACCACCGTGTTCGACCATTGCCCGACACTGCTGCGGCTGTACCGCGCAGTGGGCGAGCATGAAGGCGTGAAGGCCTGGTTGGGAAGGTCCAATCACTGAGGGCAATCGCAGAGGGGCCGTCAATCAAGGCCCACTTCGCCGTAGCAGCGCGGGAAGACGGCATAGACCAGAACATCCAGTTCCACCACGAACTGGGTGCGGGCTGGTGCTCAGCCAAGAGGCAGTGAATCGTGCGCTTGATGCGTGCCGACACTCCAACGACTGCTTCGCAGACTCGAATCGAGGTTGGCGAATCTCGGCAATGGGTCGAATCTTGCCGACGATCCGCGCGAACTCGGCGCCCGGCAATCCCCGTACAGATTGATGCTTGAAATGCGCCAGTCCTTGACAGCGACCCGGCGACCTCTTAGTCTATGCATCGTCATCATATGCCGATATCATCGCTAAGTCGTCGCGTGATGCGTCAAGGAGCAACCGGATCTTGGAAACGCGCAAGCTGATTGCCCCGGTTCTGGCAATCGCCCTCCTGGCTGCCGTCGCATCCGGCGTCTGGTATTCCAATACTCGCATGCATGACGATTCGGCCGCGACCACGGCGGCGAGGATCGAGCGCGACAAGCAGGTCACCCTGCGTGGGTTGATCGGGTCCGAGAAAGAGCCGTTCTTTGCCGATGCGAGGGTTCAGAAGGCCCTTGCTGTGCATGGCATTTCCGTCACGGTCGAAAAGGCCGGCTCGCGCGCGATCGCCGGGCGCTATGACGCGACGAAGTTCGACTTCGGCTTCCCGTCAGGCGCACCCGCCGCGCAGAAGCTTCAATCCCTGTCCCATGCGAGCAACGTCTTCAACCCCTTCTACACGCCCATCGTATTTGCGAGTTGGCGTCCCATCGCCGAAATCCTGATTGTCAACGGCATGGCCGCCAGACAGGGGGACTTCTACTACATCGTCGACCTCCCGGGCCTGATGGCGATGGTGGAGAAAGGCACGCGCTGGAAGGAGCTGAAATCCAGCGAGGCATTCGCCACGAGCAAGTCGGTGCTGGTCAACTCAACGGACGTGCGAACGTCAAATTCAGCGGCCATGTACCTGGCGCTGGCCAGCTACGTGGCCAACAACCAGCAGATTGTGCAGAGCCAGGAGGATGTCGATCGCGTCATGTCCATCGTCGCGCCGCTGTTCCTGCGCCAAGGCTTCCAGGAGCAGTCGTCGGCGGGGCCCTTCGAGGACTACCTCGCGCTCGGCATGGGCAAGGCGCCGCTGCTCGTGGCTTACGAGTCGCAGATGGTCGAGTTCTGGCTGAAGAACCCCGACAAGCTCAAGGGCGACATGGTCTTGCTCTACCCGAAGCCGACGGTCTACTCGAAGCACGTTCTCGTACCCTACACGCCTGCCGGCGCGCGCCTGGGTGGGGCGCTGGAGAACGATCCCGCGCTGCGCGAACTCGCGCATGAATACGGCTACCGCACCGGCGGCGAGACCAAAGGCCCCGAGACCTGGGCCAAGCGCGGCGTCAAGGTCCCCGAGGTGCTCGTGGACGTGATCGACCCGCCCAGCTTCGAGTGGCTCGAACGAATGATCACGGGCATCGAGGCCCGCTTCAAGTGAACTCAGGAGTACCCATGAACACACCCGCAAGTCAACTCGGCGAACTTCAACCACCGCAAGCGTTTTCGCTCGAACCACCCGCTGCGGTGGCCGCCGTTCCGGTCGAATCGGCCAGCGGCAAGGTGCGTCTGAAGCCCGAGGACGTTGCCGAGCTTGATGCCCAGGTGCGGCAGTTCATCGACGACATCACAGCGCATGACAGCCAGCATCCGCAGTTCAAGCAGGCGGTCGAGCGCATCCACTCGATGGGCAACAAAGACATCGAGGCTTCGGCCTTGGTGTCCAACCGCATGCTCGATCGCCCGGTCGGCTCGCTGAAGAGCGGCCTGTTCGACAAGGGCGCACAGATCGGCCAGTCGCTGATCGACCTGCGGCGTCAGATCGAGGAGCTCGACCCCTCGAAGCAAGGTGATCTGTTTTCGGCACGCAAGCTGCTCGGCATCATTCCGCTGGGCAGCAAAATGGCCGACTACTTCGACCGCTACCAGTCCTCGCAGACACATCTGAACGCGATCATCGAGGCGCTCAAGCGCGGCAAGGACGAGTTGCTGCGCGACAACGTCGCCATCGATCAGGAGAAGGTCAACCTCTGGACCCTGATGGAGCGGCTCGAGAAGTACGTGCACATAGGCAAGAAGCTCGACGGGCAGCTCGACGTCAAGGCGCGCGAGCTGGAAGCTTCCGATCCCGAGAAGGCCCGTGTGGTGCGCGAGGAGATGCTGTTCTACGCGCGTCAGAAAGTGACGGACTTGCTCACGCAGCTGGCGGTGAACATCCAGGGCTACCTGGCGCTGGACATGATCCGCAAGAACAACCTTGAGCTGATGAAGGGCGTCGACCGCGCAACCACCACCACCGTGGCTGCGCTGCGCACGGCGGTGATCGTCGCACAAGCGCTGTCGAACCAGAAGCTGGTGCTCGACCAGATCAGCGCGCTGAACACCACCACGGGCAACCTGATCGCTGCCACCAGCGAGATGCTGCGCGACCAGAGCGGAGCCATCCACCAGCAGGCGGCCTCGAGCACGATCGAGATCGCGAAGCTGCAGCAGGCCTTCGCCAACATCTACCAGACCATGGACGCAATCGCCGACTTCAAGACCAAGGCGCTCGACTCGATGCAGACCACGGTCAACACGCTGACCGACGAGGTGGCCAAGAGCCGCACCTACCTCGACCGCGTGCGCCGCCAGGAGTCGGCCGAGGCGTTGCGACAGCCGCGTGGGGAGGTTGCGCTTTGACCTTGCCCGGCCGGCGCGGCACGCTCCGGCTTCTCGTCGGCGCTGCACTCGCGCTGGCCCTGTTGGCGTGCGGCAAGCGCGACGCGCCGCCGCCCGTGGCGCCGGCGTCTGCCCAGTCGCAGGCTGTCTTCACAATCCTCGCCGGCTCCGAGCTGAAGGATCTGGAGGGTGCCATCGTCAGCGCCGCCCGGGCCGCTGGCGTGGAGGTGAAGCTCTCGTACGCAGGCACGCTCGACATCGTCGAGCGTATCAACGCGGGTGAATACTTCGACGCCATCCTGCCGCCCAATGGCGCCTATCCAGCACTGGCGCTGCAAACCAAGCCGCTGGCGCGCGAAAAGCTCTTCTACTCGCGCATCGCCCTCGGCGTGAAGGCAGCCAAAGCCGCAGAACTGGGCTGGAACGCCCGCGCGCCCGGCTGGGCCGAGATTGCCAAGGCGGTGGGCGCCGGCAGTTTACGTTATGGCATGACCAACGCCACCAGTTCGAACACCGGCATGAGTGCGCTGTTCGCAGTGGCGTCGGCACTGGCCGGTAAGACCGAGGACCTGACCGTACAGGATGTGGACGAGAAGACGCTGAAGGCCTTCCTGTCGGGACAGAGGCTAACGGCGGGCAGCTCCGGCTGGCTCGCCGAGGCCTACATCAAGAACCCTGCTGCGATCGATGCGATGGTGAACTACGAGGCGGTGATCCTGCGGGCCAACGAGAAGCTGGCGCCGGCCGACAAGCTGACCCTCATCTATCCGCGCGACGGCATGATCTCTGCCGACTACCCGCTGATGCTGCTCAACAGCGACAAGCGCGAGGCCTACAACAAGCTGGTGGCGACCTTGAAGGCCGCACCGTTCCAGCGCGACGCGCTGTCGGCCGCGTTCCTGCGACCCGCCAATCCTGAGGTCGCGGCGGCACTCGCGCTGCCCGGTGCTGCCGTTGCCGAGTTGAACTTCCCCAACCGGTTAGAAGTCATCGATGCGGTGCTCGGAGCCTACCAAGCACAGTGGCGCAAGCCCGCCACGTCGATCTTCGTGCTCGACGTCAGTGGCTCGATGAAAGGGCAGCGCCTGTCCTCGATGCGTGACTCGCTGAAGCTGCTGTCGGGTGCCGACGCGGCAACCGCCAGTGCCCGCTACAGCGCGTTCCAGAGCCGCGAGCGGGTCGTGCTGGTCACGTTCGCGAGCGATGTGTCGGCCCCGGTGTGGGTGCGCTTCGACGCTGGCAAGCTAGAAGCCGCGCGGTCGGAACTGCGGCGCCACGCCGACGCGATGGTGGCCAACGGCGGCACGGCGATCTATTCCGCGCTGGCCGCAGCGGAGGATCTGGCGCGGCAGGAGCTGCAGCGTGAGCCCGATCGTTTCGTCAGCATCGTGCTGTTGACCGATGGCGAGAGCAATACCGGCCTGGGGCTGGACGAGTTTCGCGCCCGCTACAGCAGCGGCCTGCCGGCACGCATCTTCCCCATCCTGTTCGGCGAGGGCAACGTTGCCGAGATGCAGCAGATCGCCCAGCTCTCGGGAGGACGCGAGTTCGACGGTCGCAAGCTCCAGCTGGGGCAGGTGTTCAAGGAAATCCGCGGCTACCAATGATGCGGTGGCGAACAACGACGAACCATGCCTGAGCGGACGCTGAAGCTGCGGGCCCTGCTGTTTCTCTACAGCACGGCCAACATCGCCGGTTGTGGCCTGGCGCTCCTTGGGCCGGCCTTGCTGTTTGCAGGCGTCATCGACAAAGGGTGGCTGCTGATCACGGCTGGGCTCTACATCGCCGGATGGTTGCTGGGCCGCAAGCCGCCAGAACTCGAGCGCCACATCGAGGACAGCCTGACAGTCGAGCAAACACTGGAGCGCCTGGACCGCGTTGTCGCACAGGCCCAGCCGCACCTGACTGACGAAATGCGCAAGAGCCTGGACAGTGTTCGAGGCTCGGTGGGCGAAGTGCTGCCGCGCCTGGTGGGGGCACGATCGCATGGCGATGACCTTTTTACTGTGCGCGAAACGGTGCTGCGCTACCTGCCCGAAACCCTGGCCAACTACGTCGCGCTGCCGCCGGCGTTCCGGCTGACCCACGCGCTCAAGGACGGCAAGACGGCGCGGCAACTGCTTGGCGAGCAACTCGGCCTGCTCGATGCCAAGTTGCGGGAGATCGTAGCCAACGTGGCTTCGAGCGACGCCGTCGCCCTGGTCGCGAACGGGCAGTTCTTGGAGCTGAAGTTCCGCCAGCCTGACTTCCTCGCGCGATGACGCTCAACGCCAATCGACATGCCTAGAACCATCATCGAGATTCCGGACACCCAGCTGCGCGAGGTCGACCGGTTGTGCCAGTTGCTCGGAATCTCTCGTGCTGAAGCGGTGCGACGGGGCCTTCAGGGTTTCGTGCAGCAGAACGAAGTCGTCAAGACCGACGGATTTGGTCTGTGGAAATCGGTGGCCACGCCACAGGGAAAATCGAAGGGAGGCTCGAAGGGGACGTCAGCCGGCCGCCAAGGGCGCCAGAGATGAACGCGCTGATCGACACCGGCCTATTGCTGGACTACCTGACGGGCGAGAAGCGCGCTGCCACAGCGATGGACGCATGTGCCCATCGCTCGATCAGCGTTGTTACCTGGCTCGAGCTCATGGCCGCCTGCCCCGATGGATTGGACGAACCGACGCGCGGGTTCCTGCGCTCGTTCGAAAGGCTCTCCGTGAACGAGTCGATTGCCGACGAAGCGCTGCGACTCATGACCGCCCGCCAGGGCCTGGCGCTTCCGCATGCGCTCACCTGGGCCAGCGCCAATGTGAATCAACTTGTGTACTTGACCACGGACGCCCGGTGGGTCACGAAGGCCGACTCGAATGTAGTCGTGCCGTATAAGAGTACGGCGACCTGAATCCTGCGTAACGGGCCGCTTGCGGCCAAAGGCGCATCCTTGTGTCTGGGCTCAGCCGATACGGGCGAGATCGCCCCGGGCTTTGGCCAGCCGTACTTGGCTTTCCCGCGTCGCAGGTGCAGGCTCTATGCCGAGTGGCCGACACGCGTTGTTCGGCTCCGCACTCGACGGCTCGCCAGTCGCCTTGCCCAACGGCTGCTTCGCGGTGCCCGGATTGGCCGACCGACCGGCAGCAGTGGGTCGATTGCCGGCCCACACGAGCGACCGCTGACCGGCACCCGTTCTTGTGGCTCTGGCGCTCCGAGACCGCCCGGAGGTGACCGGCCGCTTCTATGGGGACTCGTTTGTCAAGCCCTTCTTGGTGGTGCACGCGGCCATGTTTGCGCGCGTACCGGTGTGGCTTGACCAAAGCATCTGGCAGATCGGAGGTCGGGGTACGAGGAAGGTTCGAGCCAGTGCTCGAACGAGCTTCTATCCGTGTCGGACGCAGGCGTCCGACACCACATGCAACAT
>DASQFA010000158.1:0-8757 GCA_035633375.1 Rubrivivax sp. | reverse complement strand
CCAACGGCAAGGCGATGCGCGTGATGCCCTGCTCGGCCAGGAAGCGCGCCTCCATGCGCGTGGGCTCGTCGGCCAGCACGGCAAAGTGCGGGCCGGCCGAGCGCTTGAGGATCTGCCGCGCAAAGGCGCGCGGCAGCTGGTCGTTGAAGCGGCAGCCCAGGAACACGAAGCCCAGCCGGCCGCGGCGTTGTTGCACCAGCGCCGGGATCGGCGTCTGGATGTCGATCTCGGTCAGCACCTCGACGAAGTCGCTGTCGGAGACCAGGAAATTGCCGGCCGGCGCATGCCCGCCCCAGGGTTTGTACAGCAGCGTCGGCGCCGCGATCGGGTCGGTCTGGGCCTGGCCCTGGGCGTCGTACCAGCCGGTCCAGTGGCCGAAGTGTTCGCTTTGCGCCAGGCCCTGCACCTCGGCCCAATCGACGCGGTGGCTGGCCGCCTGCAGCGCCTGGCGTTGCGTGTCGTCGTACCACAGGTCCACGATCAGCGGCGTGCGCAGGTGGGCCAGGGCGTGGTGCAGCGCCGAGGGCACGGCCGCCGAGGCGAAGGCCTGGCGCATGCCCTTGACCAGCGTCTGCCGGTGCTTGAAGTTCTCGATGAACTGTGCCGCCGCGGTCAGCCGGTGCTTGATCTTGCCGGGCACCGACACCTGCGCCGTCAGCACGGCGGCCAGCGCCGTCGGGTCGGCCGGCGGCACGCGGCCGCTGCACAGGGCCAGCATGCCCGGGCCCAGGTAGGGCGCCAGCGTGCCGGCGGCCAGGCCGGTGGCGACAGTGGACGGCAGTTCGTTCAAGGTGGCAAAGCTCATGGCAAGGCTCCGGTTCGGTCGGTGTTGTAGGTGTCTGCGCTGTCAGTAGATGGCCGCACCCGCGCCCACGTTCAGCGACGAATCCTTCAGCGTCTTGACGATGAACTGCACGTGTTCGGGCTGCAGGTGGCCGTGCAGCGGCAGCGCCAGCGCGCGGTCGGCAATGCGTTCGGTGAGCGGCAACTGGCCGCGCCGGCTGCCCTGCCGGGTGTAGAAGAACTGCTGGTGCAGCGGCCGGCTGTACATCGCCGCTTCGATCAGCTCGGTGGCCAGGTCTTCGATGATCTCGGCACAGGCGCTGGCGGTGAAGCGCTTGCCCAGGTGCACGACGTAGAGCATCCAGTGCACCTCGTCCACGCCGGCGGCCACGTAGGGCGGCTTGATGCCTTCGAAGCTGCTCATGTGCTCCATGTAGAGCGCCTCGACCGTCTTGCGCCGCACCAGGATGTCGTCGATGCGCGCCAGTTGCGCCACGCCCAGAGCGGCGGTGAGCTCGCTCATGCCGGCCTGCATGGGCACGCGCGCGCCCACCGAGATCGAGCGCCGGTCGCTGCCCGAGCGCGCCCGCAGCAAGCGCAGTTCGGTCGCCAGCGTGGCGTCGTCGGTGACGAGCATGCCGCCTTCGCCGCAGCACAGCGCCGAGGGTTGGGCGAAGTCGAACACCGCCAGGTCGCCGAAGCTGCCGACGCGCCTGCCGCGGTAGGCCGAGCCGATGGCCTCGCTGCTGTCTTCGATCAGCGGCAGGTCGTGGGCGTCGGCCAAGGCGCGCCAGGCCTGCCAGTCGGCCGGGTGGCCGTTGACGTTGCCGACGATCAGCGCGCGGGTCCTGGGCGTGATGTGCGGCGAGGCCCGCGCCGGGTCCATGCAGCCCGACCAGTAGTCGATCTCGGAGAACACCGCCCGCGCACCGGCCAGGGTGACGGCATGCGTCACCGGCTGCCAACCATGCGAGGGTGCGATGACCTCGTCGCCCGGGCCTATGCCCAAAGCGCGCAGCGCCAGCCAGGTGCCGAGCGTGCCGCTGGGCACGGCCACTGCCTGCGCACGCCCGGCCCAGCGCGCAAAGCCGGCTTCGAAGTGCGCCACCATGCGGCCCGAGGACAGGCGGGGCTCTTGCAGCGCGGACTGCACGAGCTGCTGTTCCAGGGCCGTGATGTCCGGGTCGGACAGCAGCAGCCAGTCGTCGGGCCGATCGGCTGCGTCGGCTGCATCGGGCGTGTCGGCGGCAACGGATGCCACACCCGGGTCGAGCACGAGGTCGGCGTTCATCGGGGCACCCTGGGGCGGCCGCGTGGGGGGCTCATCCGGGCCCCCGCTCGGACACGAACAGGCCGGCGGCCAGCGCCGGGTCTTGCGTCACGCTCCAGCAGTGTCCGTCGCTGGCACCCAGGTAGATGCGATGCCGCGCGCTGCTCAGGGCCGGTGTCTCGTCGCGCATGTCGTGGGCGTCGACCACCACCACGCGCAGCGGCGCGCAGTGGCGGCGCAGCGCGGCGGCGGTGTCGCGCAGGCTGCCGCCCTGCCCGCCCGGTGCCTCCTGTTCGGCCAGGGCCAGCGCGTCGCTGAGTGCCTGCGTGTCCATCGCCCGGCTCAGGCTCTCAATCGCCGCCCGACAGGCGGCGCGCTTCCACGGTGATGGGCAGCTTGGTGCCTGCGGCCATCTCGGGCAGGGCCAGCACCCAGCCGTTGCCCAGCGTGACGGTGCCGCCCCACAGCGCGGCGTGTTCCTGGGCGACGATGGTTTCTTCCAGGTCCTTCTTCGGCACGTAGGCCGAGAGTTTGCCGGCCGAGGTCATGCGCAGCATCACTTTCATGTCGGGCTTTCGATGGGTTGGGCGGCGCTGCGCGCCTGGGCCGCCGCTGCCGCATGGGCCGGGCGGGCTGCGGCCTTGTAGCGGGAGGCGGTGCCAGCGGCCGCCCGCGCCGTGGCCAGCAGCGGCGCGAGCGCGGCCGTGGTGTCGCGGATCACACGCTCGATGTCGCAGGCCTGCGTCGAGCTGCCCAGAGAGAAGCGCACGCTGCCCTTGGCCTGGTCCGGCGTCAGCCCCATGGCCAGCAGGACGTGCGAAGGCTGGGTGCCGCCGGCGCTGCAGGCCGCACCCGACGAGGCCAGGATGCCGGCACGCTCCAGCCGCGACAGCACCAGTTCGGCGCTGAGGTGGCCGAAGCGCAGGCAGCTGGTGTTGGGCAGGCGCGGCGCGGCCTGGCCCAGCACCTGCAGCTGCAGCTGCGGCAGCGCGGCCTGCAGGCCCTGCTCCAGCCGGTCGCGCAGCGCCTGCTGGCGGCGCGCCTCGCTGGCCAATGTGGGCAGCGTCGCGTCACAGGCCGCGGCGAAGCCGACGATGCCCGGCAGGTTCTCGGTGCCGCCGCGGCGCTGGCGTTCCTGGCGGCCGGCCAGCAGTGGCGGCAAGGCCAGGCCCCTGCGCACGAGCAGTGCACCCACGCCTTTGGGTCCGCCCAGCTTGTGCGCCGACACCGACATCAGATGCGCCCCGCTGGCCACGAAGTCCAGCGGCAGCTTGCCCGCCCACTGGGTGGCATCGACATGCAGCCAGGCGCCACGCGCCGCGGCCAGCGCCGCCAGTTCGGCCAGCGGCATGAGCACGCCGGTTTCGTTATTGGCGGCCATCACGCTGAGCAGCGCCGTCTGCGGCCCGACCAGCGCCTGCGCCGCCTGCAGGTCGAGCCGGCCCTGCGCATCCACCGGGATCAGCTCGGTGGGCGTGCCGCGGCGGCGCAGCTGCGCCGCCAGGGCCATCAGACCGGGATGCTCCACCGCCGACAGCACCCACTGCCGGCGCAGCGGGCCGGCCGCTGCGCTGCCGGCGGCATCGGCGTGCGCCGCCAGCGCGCCCAGCACGGCCATGTGGTTGGCCTCGGTGGCGCCGCTGGTGAACACCAGCTCGGCGGCGCTGCAGCCCAGCAGGCGGGCGACGCGCAGCCGCGCGTCGGCGAGCACGCTGCGCGCGGCCTGGCCGTCGGCGTGCACCGACGACGGGTTGGCCCACACGCGCTGCAGCACGTCCAGCATCTCGGCCACCGCCTGGGCACAGGGCGCGGTGGTGGCGTTGTGATCCAGGTACAGCGGCGCGCGCTGCGCCGCGCCGATGCGGGCCAAGGCCGAGGTCGGGGTCGGCGCGTTCATGGCCAGTACACCCCCAGCGGGTCGCTGCACACCTGGGCCAATGCATCGGCCAGCGTCAGGCCGTCGGTCTGCAGCACCCAGCAGGCGCGGCCATGGTCACGCCGGTGCAGCCGCCACAGCGCCGGCAGGCGCGGCGAGGGCTCGAACCAGGCGATATCGATCTCGCCGCCGCCGGGGTCGATCTGGCGCGAGCAGTTGGGGCTGACGATGCGCCAGCCTGCGCCTTGTGACCGTACCCGCGGCTGCACATAGCGGTAGCGCGTGCGCCGTGCCAGCGCACGCTCGATGCGTGCTGCATCCAGCGCCGTCACCGTGCCGGCCGGCCGCGCCATGCACGGCGGCGCGGCTGGCGGCTCGCAGCGCATGCGCGTGTTCACAGCACGACCCTGCGCGCTGCGCGCTGCGGGATGAGCGCTTGAGAGCGGTCCGGCGCGCGCACTGTTGTGGCTTCGTGCTGCGCACCGAGGTATTTGCCCTTCGGGCAGTCCGGCGCTTTCATGCCACCTGCCCCGGCGTTGCCAATGTCGCCACGGGCAGCGGCGTCAGCTCTTCTTCCAGGCAGCCGAGCACGGCCACGCCGAAATCCACCATGTACACCGGCGCGCCGCTTTCTTCATGGCGGCCGATCTGCACCACCTCGCCGGGGCCGCCGGCGGCCACCAGCAAAGCGTCTTCGGGCGCATCGGGCAGGCTGCCGTCGTTGTACAGATCCATCGCGGCCCACACCGGCTGGCCCCACTGGAACTTGGCGGCATCGGGATCGGGCAGGTCGATCATGGCGGGCTTTCGAGGTCGGGCTTGGCGCGGCAGCTTCAGCGCAGCGCCTGCAACTGCGCGGCGCGCGGGCCCAGCTGCGCCAGCACGTCTTCGGGCAGGTGGTCCAGCGTGCACAGTTCCTTGGCCCGCATGCCGACCTGGTGGCCGCTGGCCGGGAACTCGACTGCATAGATGTAGAACTGCTGCAAGAAGGTGCCGATCGAACGCACGAACCCGACCTCGCCACGCTGCACCAGCACCTCGCCGATGTCGCGGCCGTTGTAGGTGCCGTCGTTGCGCACCACGCTGCGGCTGAGCACACGTTCGCCCATCTCGAAGCGCGGCGGCAGGTCGATCTCGATGCCGTCGTCGTCTCGCTTGATGTCAGCCATGGCGCGGCTCCACCGGGCGCAGCGCGCGCAAGCGTTCGGCCGCGCGCTCGCGCACGTCGGGCTCGGCGTCGGCCAGCAGCTGGCGCAAGAGGTCACCGCTGACGCGGCCGGCCACGTCCCAGCGCACGCGCCAGTCGGCATCGCTGGCCAGGCCATGCAGCAGCGTGGCCGGCAGGCGCTCGGCCACCACGCGCCGCACCTCGGCAGCGCGGTCGCTTGCCATGCACCACAGCGCGGGCATCGGCACGCGCCGGGCCACCGCCAGGCGCACCTGCAGGTCGCTGTCGTGCATCAGCCGCGGCAGCAGGCCTTTGGGCAGGCGCTGCGCGACGATGCAGCGCACCTGGTAGTCACTGTCGTCCAGCAGGCCAGGCAATGCGGCGACGTCGATGCGCTGCGCCACACGGATGCGCACCTCGCGGTGCGGGTCGTGCATCAGGCGCTGCAGCAGGCGCTGCGACACGCGCAGCGCCACCTGCATGCGCACCGTCTCGTCCTCGTCCGCCAGCAGGGCCGGCACGCGGAACGGGTCGGCATGACGCACGGCGATGGCCCGCACCTCGAAGTAGGGGTGGCCCAGGTGGGCGTTGGCCAGCGCCGGGTGGCTGCGGAAGAAGCGGTCGATGCGCCGCGCATAGGCGTCCTGCACGCAACTGCGCGCGATCTCGCAGCCACCCTGCGCCTGCAGTGCCGCGTGGGCGCACTGGCTGCAGCGGCTGGCGTCGATGACACGGCCGGTCCAGTCCAGCGCGGCGATGTCGCTGTGCGCGGCCGCGCTCGAGGTGTCCGGCCGCATCACGGCAGGTCTCCAGCGGCCGGCGCCAGCGCGGCCCAGGCCGCGGCACCGGTGGCCAGGCCCGCCTGGCGCAGCGCCGCGTGCACGCTGCCGGCGGCGGGCGCAGTGGCAGTGGCATCGTCGGCGTCGGCGTCGTCGTCGGCGCCGGTCTGATCTCGGCGCAAGGCACGTTGACGCACGCCTTCCAGCAAGGCTGCGCCGATGCGGTCTTCGGGGTCGAGTGCACGCAGCAGCGCCAGCGCGTCGCGCGCCTCGGCGCCGTCGCCCAGGCGCAGGCTCAGGTAGGCCAGGCCCTTGAGCGCAAAGAGATAGAAGCGCGTGCCCGGGTCATGCCGCGCCCCGGGCAGCGCGCTGCGCGGCAGCTCGCGCCACAGCTCCGGCAGGCCCAGTGCGCGCGCTCCCACGACCAGGGCGCGGCGCGCCACCGCGCGGGCCGGCTGCAGGCGGTGGCCGTAGAAGTGGTAGCGGTAAAGCGCAATCAGCACCGCCGGGTGCTCGGGTGCGGCAGCCTGCGCGCGCATCAGCGCTGCCAGCTCGGCCTGCGCGTCGCCGCGCAGGGCGCTGGCCTCCTGCAAGGCAAGCGCCGCCACGGCCGGCAGCGACAGGCCCAGCAGCGCAGCGTCGAAGTCCGAGGGCAAGTCGGCGTGCATCGCGATTTGCCGGTGTCACATGCGCCGGATCGACGACAGCGCCAACGCCGCCTGCGCCGGGCGCTGCGACGGCGTGGCCGTCGAGCAGCCGCAGGCCTGCGCGTCGGGGTTGACGAAGGCAAAGCCGGACTGCATGGCCGACTCGGTGAAGTCGACGGTGACGCCGTCCAGCAGCAGCCGGCTTTCGTCGGGCAGGAACACGCGCAGGCCGTTGACCGCGAGTTCGGCATCGCCGCCCAGCGGCGCGGGCTCGACCGTGAACGCCGAGCTGTAGCCCGAGCAGCCGCCCGGTGCCACGCTCAGCCGAAAGCCGCCGGCCGGATGTTCAGAGAAGCGCACCATGCGGCGCATGAATTTCTCTGCCGCGGGCGTGACGGTGACTCGAGTGCTCAGCATTTCAGTTCTCCAGGGTGCCTTGCGGCATCGTTGATCTAAGAGTTCGGATGGCGCCCAGCCAACCCCGCGCAACCGGCTTCTCCGAACCGCTGGTGTTGCGCGCTGGGGCGAGCGCTGCGGGCGCATCGGGAGCGCTCCATCTCATGCCTTTACGATGCAACCATCGACCGGGCACACGGCCACGCATTGCGGGCTGTCGTAGTGGCTGTCGCATTCGTTGCATTTGTTCGGGTCGATGACGAAGGTGCCGCCCTTTTCGCGGATGGCGACGTTGGGGCACTCGGGCTCGCAGGCGGAGCAGCCGGTGCAGCTGGAGGTGATGATCTTCATGGCCATGGGAGATCTCCTTTCGGGGCGGGTGAAGCCAGGGCTCAGGCAGCTGCGGCCGCCACTTCGGCGCTGCCGGTATAGGCACCCTGGCGGATGCGCGCGTCGCCGCGCGGCTGGTGCTGCACTTCGCCGCGGGCCACGCGGGCGCTGTAGTCGGCAAGCCAGGCCAGCGCGGCGCTTTCGATGAACTCATGGGCGTAGGCGTCCACCGGCTCGATGCCGGCGGCCTTCAGCTCGTCGCGCGGGCAGGCGCCGATCTTGGCCACCAGCACCGCGTGGCAGTCGTTGATGGCGCCGACGATCGACGGCAGCTGCTCGTCTTCGCCATAGCCGCCCTGGCAGTACAGGTCCACGCGGCGGTGGCCCACGAACGAAGCCTGGCCGCGGCCGACCAGGTAGATCTGGAATTCGGTGGCGTGCCCGAAGTGCTGGTTGACCTTGCCATGCCCTTCGGTGGCCACGGCCACCAGCACCTCGATGTGGGCGCTGCCGTGGGCCGCCGCCGCCTGCGCCTGTTCAGACTGCAGCGCCTGCAGCGCGGCCTGCTTGGCGGCATGCTGGGCCTGGCGTTCGAGCTCCACCTTCTGCTGGTAGGCACGGCGCTTGTCGAGGTCGTAGACCACGTCCATCTGCTCGATCTTGTCGAGCGTGAACTCTTCGCTGCGGTCTTCACCCAGCAGGCCCACCGCATCGGCGCGGCACTGCCGGCAATGGCGCATCAGATTCGCCCCGCCCATGCAGGCGTCCTGCACGGCCTTCAGTTCCTGCGCGGTGGGGCCGCGCTGCCCGGTCAGGCCGAACACGGTGCCGTGCTCGGCCTCGCTGATCAGCGGCATGATGTTGTGCAGGAAGGCGCCGCGCTTCTTGACTTCGCGGTTGACCTCAATCAGATGCTCGTCGTTGATGCCCGGGATGAGCACCGAGTTGACCTTGGTGAGCACGCCGCGCGCGGTCAGCATCTCCAGGCCCAGCATCTGCTGCTTGTGCAGGATGGTGGCCGCCTCGATGCCCGTCACGCGCCGGTGCTGCCAGAAGATCCAGGGGTAGATCTTGGCGCCGATCTCGGGATCGACCATGTTGATGGTGATGGTGACGTGGTCGATGTTGTATTTGCAGATCTCGTCGACCATCTCCGGCAGCGCCAGGCCGTTGGTCGACAGGCACAGCTTGATGTCGGGTGCGTGCTGCTGCAGGCCGCGGAAAGTCTCGAAGGTCTTCTTCGGGTTGGCCAGCGCATCGCCCGGGCCGGCGATGCCGAGCACGGTCATCTGCGGTATCCGGCTGGCCACGGCGACGACCTTCTTGATCGCCTGCGCGGGCGTGAGCTTCTGGCTGACGACGCCAGGGCGGCTCTCGTTGCTGCAGTCGTACTTGCGATTGCAGTAGTTGCACTGGATGTTGCAGGCCGGGGCCACAGCCACGTGCATGCGGGCGAAGTGGTGGTGCGCCTCTTCGCTGTAGCAGGGGTGGTTCTTGACCTTGTCCCA
>DASQFA010000157.1:0-1699 GCA_035633375.1 Rubrivivax sp. | reverse complement strand
AGCGGCCTTGCAGCCGCACAAGCTCGATCACACGCTGGCTTTCATGTTCGAGAGCCGCTGGCGCTTCCACCTCACCGAATGGGCGCAGCGCGAGGGCGCGCGCGATGCGGGCTATGCCGATTGCTGGGCCGGCCTGCAAGAACACTTCAAGGCGTGAACATGCTCGATCACACACACGACGCTGCGCTGCGCAGCTGCGTCGAATCGGCGAATGCCGCCGACACCGACTTTCCGGTGCAGAACCTGCCCTTCGGTGCCTTCAGGCGCAAAGGCAGCGACGAGGCGGTGCGCATCGGCGTGGCCATTGGCGACCAGGTGCTCGACCTGAAGCTGGCGCAACAGCAGTGCCCCTGGGGCGCGGGCGTGGACGAACTGCTGGCGCCGCTGGCCGCGGGCGACCTCAAGCGCTTCATGGCGCTGGGTTCGGGCGCGCGCCGCACGCTGCGCACCGCGCTGTCGCATGCCTTGGCCGAGGGCAGCGAGCAGGGGCCCTTTCTCGAGCTGTGCCTGGTGCCACAGGCCAAGGTGGAGATGCTGATGCCGTGCCGCATCGGCGACTACACCGACTTCTTCACCGGCATCCACCATGCCACCGCGGTGGGCAAGCTGTTCCGACCCGACACCCCGCTGCTGCCGAACTACAAGTGGGTGCCGATCGGCTACCACGGCCGCGCGTCCAGCATCGGTATCAGCGGCCAGAGTTTCGTGCGGCCCCACGGGCAGACATTTACCGGCGGCAACGTGCCGCGCTTCGGGCCGTGCCAGCGCCTGGACTACGAGCTCGAACTGGGCGTGTGGGTCGGCACCGGCAACGAGCAGGGCCAGCCGAAAAGCATGGCGCAGGCCGAAGACGACTGGTTCGGCATGGTGCTGCTCAACGACTGGTCGGCGCGCGACATCCAGACCTGGGAGTACCAGCCGCTCGGGCCCTTCCTGGCGAAGAGTTTTGCCACCACCATCTCGCCGTGGATCGTGACGCGCGAGGCGCTGGAGCCCTTTCGTTTGCCCTTCACGCGCCCCGACGGCGACCCGCAGCCGCTGCCGTACCTGGACTCCGCCGACAACCGCGCGCGCGGCCAGATCGACATTGCGCTGCAGGTGCTGCTGCAGAGCGCGGCGATGCGCGACAAAGGCATGCCGCCGCACGAACTGAGCCGCTCGAACTTCCGCGATTCGTACTGGAGCGTGGCGCAGCTGCTGGCGCACCACAGCAGCAACGGCTGCAACCTGCAGACCGGCGACCTGCTGGGCACCGGCACCCAGTCCGGCCCGCTGCCGGGGCAGGGCGGCTCGCTGCTGGAGTTGTCGATGGGTGGCAAGCAATCGGTCACGCTGCCCAGTGGCGAGACGCGCACCTTCCTTCTGGACGGCGATTGCGTCGTCCTGCGTGCCCACTGCGAGCGCGCCGGCGCGCGACGCATCGGCTTCGGTGAATGCACTGGCACGGTGCTGCCGGCAATGGGCGAGCCAGTGGCCTGAGAGCGCCCCCAGACCTGCCGCTTCGCGTCAGGCCCCCCGAGGGGGATGAGCAAACTTCGGGCGGCCGTGCGTTTGCTCATGAGTTTTTCCCCAACCCCTTCCAACGGTCTGAACAGCGGCTAAGCTCGAGGCATGACGACACCCACCGATCGAGACGTGCCGGCGGCCGAAGCCTCGCTGTTCGAGGACCTTGCCGCGCCGACTTCAGCGCAGTTGTGCC
>DASQFA010000156.1:0-5022 GCA_035633375.1 Rubrivivax sp. | reverse complement strand
GAAGATATAGGGCAGCGCTACGGACGTGATGCCCACTCCCTCATCGCTGACGCGTATCTCCACATCATCGGCGTCGGCGCTGACCTTGATTGTTATCTCGCCGAGCGATACGGAACCGAGGCGAAGTGCCGCGCGGCACTGCAGGCGGCGCGCTGGCCCACCGGGTTTGCCTGCCCGACCTCGCGCAGGCGCATTGCCTCCATGATCTTGTGCTTCATCAGCCACGCGCTGCGATAGCTGACCCCGAGCTGGCGCATGAGCTCCAGCGCCGAAACGTTGTTCTTGGACTGGGTCAGCAGTTGCATGGCCATGAACCAGCGCGACAGCGTCAGCTTGCTGGACTCGAAGATGGTGCCGCTGATCAGGCTGCACTGGTGGGCGCAGGCGCCACACTGCCAGTAGCGCAACCCCGCGCGCTCGAAGCTGGTGCGCGCAGCGCCGCCGCAGGCCGGGCAGGCAAACCCGGTGGGCCAGCGCGCCGCCTGCAGTGCCGCGCGGCACTTCGCCTCGGTTCCGTATCGCTCGTAGAACTCAGGCATCGAAAGGCCCGGTTGAAACTGCACTCGATTCATCTTCATGGCACGCCTCCTGTGTGGATGCAGCCATCTTCGGCTCTCACTGGCTCACCACGTGAGCCTGCTGAGATTTCTTGCTAATCAGGTCGCGTCAAGATCGTGCAGGCGCAGGCGCGCGAAGTCGCTTACGAGCACGTACCGCGGCAGGTCGCGCTCGGGCAGGCCGTCGAAGTAGTCCACCGCCTGGGCAAAGGCCCGGTCCAGGCTCTGGCCAGCACTCTTGTGCTCGATCAGCAGCATGCCTTTCCAGAAGCCGTCGATGCGGCCATGCCGTAGCTTCTGGCCCGCGCGGGCGATGGCCACCTGCTGCTCGAAGGCGGCAACACGCCGCCGCTCGATGCCAAAGACGTGAAAGAACGCGTTCCAGAAGCTCTGCGCTTCGGCCCGTTCGGAGCTTTCGTCGGACCAGGCCTTGCTGAATGCGATGGCGCGTGACTTGATTTCGTTCCAGCTCAGCGGCATCGCGGTCCCTTTTTTTGCTGCTTGAATTCTAGAAGCGCCCGCCGCCATGGCTGCCGCTACAGTTGCCGCATGGACACCGTCGCCGGGTTGCAGCTCTTCATCCGCGTGGTCGAAACCGGCAGTTTCAGCAAGGCCTCGGTCGATCTGGGCATCACCCAGCCCACCGCCACCAAGCACGTGGCCGCGCTGGAAGCGCGCCTCGGCGCGCGGCTGTTCCACCGCAGCACGCGCGGCGTCACGCCCACCGAGGTGGGCAGCGCGTACTACGACAAGGCCAAGGCCATCGCGCGCGAGCTGGAGGCCGCCGACAACCTGGCCGCGCTGATGCAGTCGCGCGTGCAGGGCACCTTGCGCATCAACACCTCGGTGGCTTTCGGCCGGCGCGTGATGACACCGCTGGTGCTGCGCTTCATGCAGCAGCACCCGGGGCTGCAGATCGACCTGAGCTTCGACGACCGCTACGTCAACCTGGTCGAGCAGGGCATCGACCTGGCCATCCGCATGGGGCGCCTGGCCGATTCGTCGCTGGGCGCGCGCTGGCTGGGCCTGAACCCGTGGGTGCTGGTGGCCTCAAGCGACTACCTGGCGCGGCGCGGCACGCCTGCCACGCCGGCCGAGCTGAACGTGCACGACGCGCTCATCTACAGCAGCGTGCAGGGCGACGAGCGCTGGCACTTCGCCGGCGCCGACGGCAAGACGCTGCAGGTGCCGGTGAAGGGCCCGCTACGCAGCAACAACCTGTCGGCGCTGCTGGCGGCGGCGCGCGCCGGTTTCGGCCTGGCCGCCCTACCCTGGTACGTGGCGCACGACTCGGTGCGCGACGGCGCGGTGCGGCCGCTGCTCACCGGCTGGACGCTGCCGGCGCAGGAGATCCACGCGGTGTTCAGCTCGCCGCGGCTGGTGCCGATCAAGGTCAGCGGCTTCGTCGAGTTCCTGCAGCAGCGCTTCGACGGCGAGTGGTGGGCCGGCGACGGCGGCCGGGCCTGACCGGCATCAGGCCGGGCAGCGGCGGCTGAGCGTCAGCGCATCGCGCGCGTCGGACTCCACGCGCCCGGCGATGGCCGGGTCAAGCGCCGACATGCCGCGATTGCCGCAGTTGCGCACGCTGCCGCGCGCCAGCCAGGGCGCCGGCGCGTCGGCCGCGGGCTGCTGTTCATGCGTACCTGGCGGCGGCCAGGCAAGGCCCAAGGCAACTGCAGCACCCAGCAGCACGGCGATCGGGAGTCGTCGGAGTTTCATGACACAAGCCTCCTTGCAGGACGATTCAGCCGTACAGGCTCTTCAGCACACGCAACGTCTCGGCTACCGCCACGTCCGGCGCGAGTGCGGTATCGGCGATGTTGGCAACGACCTTCGACTCGTCGTGGTCGAGCTTGCCGCTCTTGGCCCAGGTCTGCACCTTTGGCGCCGACAGATAGACCGAGAACGAGTGGTGCTCCGAGCCGGGACGTTCGCCGATCAGGTGCAGCATCGCGCGGCGGCTTTCCTTGTCGGCTAGGCCGCCGAACAGCACCTCGCCGGCGCGGTAGCCGGCGCGCACGCGGCCCGACTTGCACACCAGCGTCTCGGGCGCGACCTTGTAGCCGGCCTGCGCGAGCGCGCTGCGCAGCTTGGGCAGGAACACATCGACATGCCCGGGGTCGGTGATCGCATTGCCGTTCAGGCCATCCGAGACCATGATCTGCACGTCGAACTTGCCGGCATGCGCGTCACGCAACTTCTTCAGCGCCGAAAGCGACGCGGCGTTGATGACCTCGCCCGACGGCGGGTGCAGGATGTAGTCGTCGCGGTTGGCCGAGTTGGTCATGATCGCCAGTGCCGGCGCCACCTTGGACGGGTAGTCCTCGGGCAGCACGGTGTAGATCATCTTCTTGCCGTCGTCGACGAGTTCGCGGATGTATTTGTCCAGCTTCGGTTCCAGCGACCACGGCTTGGCACCGTGGCCTTCGGCGATCCACACGCCGTGGCTGCGCACCGTGGCCAGCTTGGCGTCGGCCTCGGCCAGGATCTGCGCATCGGTTCGCTTGTCGTCCTTGGCCCGCCGGTACTGCAGGAAGACCCACTTCGGGTCGCCGAAATGCGGCCCCGGCGAGCCGTCGGCGTTGACCACGCCGAGCCGCTGGTAAAAGGCCCACATCGGGTCGTTGACGCGCCAGCCGAACTTGTCGCGGATGCGCACATGGTCCTGGCTGGCCGTCGTCAGGTACGACAGCATCGGGTCGTTCTTCGTCGGCAGCGCCATCAGGTACGCCGGGTTGGCCGGCATGATCTGGTCGATGCACCAGTCCAGGTCGTCCAGCCCCACCGACATGTGCAGCGTCGAGCAGATGTCCAGCCCGATCGGCAGGCCGTGCAGCTTGCCCATGGCGATGTCTTCCAGGCAGCAGCGCACCAGTTGTTCCCTGGTGCGGAACACCTCGGGCCCGATGAAGCCAGCGACGTCGTTGACGATCACCCAAGGCTCGCCACCGCGGGCCTGCGCGACCTTGGCCTTCAGCGCGCGCGCGAAGCCGTACTTGCGCGACTCGTGGATCACCATGTCGAAGCCGGCGCCATTGCCGTTGGTGGCGTCGGCCCCCTGGCCGGTCTCGAAGTACAGACCGTAGCGGCCGGTGCGGGTGGCGGCGTGCTTCAGCATCTTGTCCACGCTGACGTCGAACACCGCGTTCGATGCCACCGTGCTGCCCAGGCTCTGGAACCACAGCGCGGTCGAGCCCGGGAACTCCTGCTCCACCTTGGCCTGCGCGTCGATGTGCGCCAGGCAGCAGTGCGGCATCGTGTCCTCGAGCTTGAAGGTCATCAGCAGATCCTGCAGCGCACGTTCGATGCCGGCGATCTTGGCCGTCTCGCCCGACACCGGGTTGTTGCCCAGCACCACGTCGCCGACGCCGAACGACCAGCTGTTGAACACCTGCCAGACGATGTCGTCGGGGCCGTCGGTGGGCGAATTGGGCTGCACCCGCGCGCCCATGTAGCCCTTGGCGCCGACCTTCGAGCCGGGCAGCGGGTTGAACACTGTCTGGCCCAGTTGGGTCAGCTCGGCGTTGTCCATCAGCTTGACGGCGATGCCGATGATGTCGCTTGGCAGGCCGACCATCACCGCCTTGATCTGGTCTTCCGGCTGCGTCAGCAGGAAGCTCTTCAGCTCGGACATTTTCCAGCCGCGCACGCGCTCGAACGCGGCCTTGTCGGTGGTCTGCACGATCAGCGTGTACACCGCGTCGTCGAGCATCGGCCGCTCGGCCAGCGTGCCGATGCGGGTGTTGGCGATCAGCGTGCGTGCGTTCGTGCGCGTCGTCGGCGTGTCCGCCGAGATGCCGAGTGATTCGTCGCCTTCCTTGTATTCGTTGGCCGAACCGATCACCGCCTTGTAGTAGTCGGGGTCGAACTTGCCGCGCTTGCGCGTGACAAAGGCAACGACGTCCTCGCCCGGCGCGACGTCGGCGATCGAGACCTTGGCCGGGGCTTCGCTGGTGGGTGTCGCCACCGGCGCGGCCGCAGTCTGCGGCTTGCCGCGGTCGCAGCCGACCAGCGCCAGCGCCGCACCGGCCAAGCCGCCGAGCACGAATATGCGCCGTCCCGTCCTGGCATCGACCACGAAGCCGGACAGCCCCGGCTGCGACCCGATCGTTGTGCCCATACGCGCTCCCATTTCCTGCGTGGCAGTGATGCGGCGCATTCTTTGCGCCGCGCCGCCGTGCCGGCAAGCGTTTCACCGTGAAACGCCGAGGCGGGCCCGCACGGCAGTGCGCGGCGTGCGCACGGCACACGCGCGTCGATTCGGTACTGGCGGCGAGGCGTTCGCCGCTCAGCGCACGCACCGTCTGCAGCAGTGTGTAGCGCGGCTCGCCCGGCGTGGGCGTCAGCTGCACCAGGCTGTGCCGCAAGAGCGCGGCAACCTGTGCCTCGGCACCGCCGGGCAGGTCGGAGCCCAGGCTGCCCACCGACTCGGCCGCTTCCAGCGTGAAGCCGCCGCGCAACATCG
>DASQFA010000155.1:0-1871 GCA_035633375.1 Rubrivivax sp. | reverse complement strand
CTCCGACAAGGTGGGCGGCTCGATCGTCACCCAGATCATCTCGGTGGTGATGGTGATTGCCTCGGTCGCGGTGGGCTACGTCATGCTGCAGGCCTACCAGTCGGCCACGCCGGAACAGTACTTCACGACCTTCATGCTGCTGTTCGTGCTGCTCTTCGCGGCCAGCGGCATCGGCAACGGCTCCACCTTCCGCACCATCGGCGTCATCTTCGACCGCCAGCAGGCCGGCCCGGTGCTGGGCTGGACTTCGGCCATCGCCGCCTACGGTGCCTTCGTCGCGCCGATCGTCATCGGCAACCAGATCAAGGCCGGCACGCCGCAAGTCGCGATGTACGGCTTTGCCGTCTTCTATGCGCTGTGCCTGGTGCTGAACTGGTGGTTCTACCTGCGCAAGAACGCGTACGTGAAGAACCCGTGAGTCGACGCACCCACCCTTGCCTTTCAGAAAGCCGCTCATGAGCCACTTCCTCGACCGCCTGAACCACTTCTCGATGCCCAAGGAAAGCTTCTCGGGCGACCTCGGCGTCACCACCGGCGAAGACCGCACCTGGGAAGACACCTACCGCAACCGCTGGGCGCACGACAAGGTGGTGCGCAGCACGCACGGCGTCAACTGCACCGGCAGCTGCTCGTGGAAGATCTATGTCAAGGGCGGCATCGTCACCTGGGAAACCCAGCAGACCGACTACCCGCGCACGCGCTGGGACATGCCCAATCACGAGCCTCGTGGCTGCTCGCGCGGTGCCAGCTACAGCTGGTACCTGTACAGCGCGAACCGCGTCAAGCACCCGATGGTGCGCGGCCGGCTGCTCAAGCACTGGCGCGCGGCGCGGCTGCAGCACGGGCCGGTGGAGGCCTGGGCCTCGATCCAGGCCGATGAGGCCAAGCGGCGCGACTACCAGAAGGTGCGCGGCCTGGGCGGCTTCGTGCGCTCGAGCTGGGACGAGGTGAACGAAATCGTCGCCGCGGCCAACGTCTACACCGCCAAGCAATACGGGCCGGACCGGGTGATCGGCTTCTCGCCGATCCCGGCGATGAGCATGGTGAGCTACGCCGCCGGCTCGCGTTACCTCAGCCTGATCGGCGGCGTGTGCATGAGCTTCTACGACTGGTACTGCGACCTGCCGCCGGCCAGCCCGCAGGTCTGGGGCGAGCAGACCGACGTGCCCGAATCGGCCGATTGGTACAACAGCAGCTACATCATCGCCTGGGGCAGCAACGTGCCGCAGACGCGCACCCCCGACGCGCACTTCTTCACCGAGGTGCGCTACAAGGGCGCGAAGACGGTGGCGGTGACGCCCGACTATTCCGAGGTCGCCAAGCTGGCCGACATCTGGATGCACCCCAAGCAGGGCACCGACGCCGCCGTGGCCATGGCCATGGGCCATGTGGTTTTGCGCGAATTCTTCTTCGGCGACGCCAATGGCGCCGTGCCGGGCGGGCGCAGCGCCTACTTCGACGACTACGCGCGCCGCTACACCGATCTGCCGATGCTGGTGATGCTCAAGGAGCACCAGTTGCCCGACGGAAGAAGCACGCTCGTGCCCGACCGCTACGTGCGCGCCAGCGACTTCAACGGCAAGCTCGGCCAGGCGAACAATCCGGAATGGAAGACGCTGGCCTTCGACGACGCCGGCAAGGTGGTGCTGCCCAACGGCTCGATCGGCTTTCGCTGGGGCCCCGAGGGCCGCGCCGACCAGGGCAGGTGGAACCTCGAGGACAAGGAAGCGCGCCACCCCCAACAACGGAATCGGGCGTATCGCCATACGCCCCAACAACGGAATCGGGCGTATCGCCACACGCTCCAACAACGGAATCGGACGTATCGCCACACGCCCCAACAACGGAATCGGGCGTATCGCCACACGCCC
>DASQFA010000154.1:0-12293 GCA_035633375.1 Rubrivivax sp. | reverse complement strand
GCGGGCCAACACCGCCGTCGCCCACAAGCTCGCGCGCATGGTGTACTTCATGCTCACGCGCGGCGAGCCGTTCGTCGACAAGGGCCAGCAGCAATACGAAGAACAGCAGCGCCAGCGCAGCGTCGCGGCCCTCAAGCGTCGAGCCGCCGCACTCGGCTTTGAGATCAGTCCAACCACGGCGCCAGCATGAAGACCCTGCCAATGTCGCTCCGTTTCCTCTGACGCCGATTCCAATGAAATCAAAGACTTACGGGGTTTGTTTCTGGTGAGACGCGGAGGACGCGGAGGTTCGCAGAGAACATCAAGCAACATGCATTCCTCTGCGTTGCCTCTACGCCCTCTTCGCCTCTGCGGTGAAGGCTGTTCACGTCCGGCCGCTATGCGCCGAAAGCAGTCAGTGCCTCGGGCGTATGCATCTGATCGGCGAGCACGAGTCTTCGAGACGCCTCAACCCAGACGAGCGAGCGCTGAGTCGATCTCTGCGCGGATCTCGTCCAGGCTGTTCAGGGGCTGATCGGGTCGGGGCAGTGGTGCCACCTGGTTCGTCGCTGGGTCCCATTGCACCGCACCATACGTCGCCGGCTGGCCAGTCTTGCGCAGCACCTGCTCGTAGGCGTCGCCGCTGGTGTAATGCCAGAACTCCCACGGATAGTCGACGAAGCCGTGGCGGTGCATCAGCGCGGTGATCTCCTGGCGATTGCGCCGCGCCGCATCGGGCACGAAGGGTGAGGCCATCGGCGTCAGCGCCGACATCTCCAGGTAGGCTGCACCGCGGTCCACCTCGCGCGTCGGCTCGTCCCGGTGCATCACCGAGATGTCGATCGCACTGCCCGACATGTGGGTGCCGAACTTGGGCACGCTGGCCACCAGCGCCGAGCAGCGGCGGAACATGAACTCGGGCGAAGGTCGTTCACCGCCCAGTTCCCACATCACGCTCTTCAGCACCGCGTCGAAGACCTGCGGCGTGCGTCCAAGGTACTTCTGCATCTCGGGCGTGCGATAGCCGTCCTCGACGCGCATCACCCAGCCGCGCTCGTTCATCTCGGCGGCGGCGCCGATGAATCCGGGGATCTGGCCATCGCGCAGGTAGTACAACACAACCTAGGCAGGCCGTTGACGTGCGGCCGCGACGAAAACTGCACGCTCACGTCGGCGGCCTCGGTGGCTTGCTGCAGTGATACCAGCGGCTCGCCGCACTCGGCCACCGGATAGGGCAGGATGGCCTCGAACATGAAGCGGTAGGCGGCGTCGAACTGTTCGCTCCAGTAGGCGCGGCGTGTCGCATCGGCGTCAGGTTCGGACATCAGGGTTCCCGGGCAGTGGCCAGGGCCAGAGTCTGCGTGAGAATGGACGCGACCGGCACTGCGGCACGGGCGGACATCGGAGAACCAGGCATGGGCATGCTGGACGGCAAATCAGTCATCGTCACCGGTGCAGGGCGCGGCATCGGGCGTGATTTTGCCTTGGCCATGGCGGCCGAAGGAGCCTCGGTAGTGGTCAACGATCCCGGGGTGTCGGAAACCGGCACGGGGCACGACGCCGGCTTGGCACAGCAGGTGGTGGATCAGATGCTGGGCATCGTGGGCCTGAGCAAATCGATCGCGCTGGACATGGCGCGCTTCAACGTGCGCAGCAATTGCATCTCGCCCTTCGCCTGGAGCCGGCTGATCGGCACCATCCCCAGCGACACCCCCGAGCAGCAGGCGCGGCTGGCGAAGATGAAGGCAATGGAGACGAACAAGATCGCGCCGCTGGCGGTGTTCCTGGCCAGCGATCAGGCCAAGGACGTGTCGGGCCAGATCTTCGCGGTGCGCGCCAACGAGATCTTCCTGATGAGCCAAAGCCGGCCCATCCGCTCGGTGCACCGCGCCCAGGGCTGGACGCCGCAGACCGTGGCATCGCATGCCATTCCGGCGATGAAGGCGGGTTTCTATCCGCTGCACCGCTCGGCCGACGTCTTCAGCTGGGACCCGATCTGATGAGCGCCACGGATTTCGGCATCCTGTCCTTCGGCGCCTATGTACCGCGCGCGCGCCTGCAACGCAAGGCTGTTGCTGCAGCCAACGCGTGGTTCGCGCCGGCGCTGCGCGGCCTGGCAAAGGGCGAGCGCGCCATCTGCAACTGGGACGAAGACAGCATCACCATGGCCGTGGAGACGGCGCGCGATTGCCTGGCCGGCTTCGACCGCCATGCGCTGACGCAACTGGTGCTGGCCTCGAGCACGCTGCCCTTCGACGACCGGCAGAACGCCGGCGTGGTGGCGAATGCGCTGCAGTTGCAGTCTGCCCTGCGCTCGATCGACCAGTCAGGCAGCCAGCGCGCCGGTAGCACCGCATTGGCCGCTGCGCTGGACGGTGGCGGCGCACCCGGGCTGACGCTGGTGATCGCGTCGGACGCGCGCAAGTCCAAGTGCGGCAGCGTGCAGGAGATGCACTACGGTGTCGGTGCCGCCGCCATGCTGGTGGGCCATGGCGAGCCGATCGCAAAGCTGGTCGCTTCGCACAGCGAGACGGTCGACTTCGTGCACCATTACCGCATGCACGGCCACGCGCACGACTATGCCTGGGAAGAGCGTTGGGTGCGCGACGAAGGCTTTCTCAAGATCGTGCCGCGCGCGGTGGCGGCATTGCTCGTCAAGAGCGGCGTCGAGGCCGCCACGATCACTCACTTCTGCATGCCGGGCACGCTGTCACGCATCGGCGCAGCGGTGGCCAATCGCTGCGGTCTGAACGAAAGCACGGTGCGCGACAACCTGGCCGCCGTGTGCGGCGACACCGGCGTGGCCCATCCGCTGCTGCTGCTGGCCGCGGCGCTGGAAGACGCCAAGCCGGGCGACCGAATCCTGCTCGCGGCCTTCGGCGAAGGCTGCGATGCGCTGCTGTTCGACGTCATGCCGGCCATCGGCAAGCCCAGCGCACGGCGCGGAGTCAAGGGCGCGCTGGCGGCGCGGCGCGAAGACAGCAACTACATGCGTTACCTGTCCTTCAACAACCTGGTTGATCTGGAGCGCGGCATGCGTGCCGAGCCCGACAAGCCGACGCAGATGACGGTGCTGTACCGCAACCGCGACATGATCCAGGGCCTGGTGGGCGGCAAGTGCCGCGTCTGCGGCACGGTGCAGTACCCGCGCCAGCGCTACTGCGTCAACCCGGAGTGCAATGCGCTGGACAGCCAGGACGACTATGCGTTCTCGGAACGGTCGGGCACGCTGATGTCCTACACCGCCGACTCGTTGACCTACAGCCCCGACCCGCCCACCTACTTCGGCATGGTGCAGTTCGATGGCGGCGGGCGCATGCTGCTGGACTTCGTCGAGGTCGAGGCCGGCAAGATCGACGTCGGGCTGCCGGTGAAGCTGGTGTTCCGCATCAAGGACACCGATGCGATGCGCGGCTTCGTGCGCTATTTCTGGAAGGCAACGCCGGTTTGAGGAGGCGGCACCGGTGATAGCATTGAAATCGATGCAATCAACGCAATCGACCGGAGACCCAAGTGGCCAGTATCACCATCCGCAATCTCGATGACGATTTGAAGGCCCGACTGCGCGTGCGTGCCGCGCAGCAGGGGCATTCGATGGAAGAAGAGGCGCGTGTGCTGTTGCGCCAGGCGCTCGCTGCGCCACGGTCGGCCGCAAGGCCACACCTGGCCGATCTGGCGCAATCGCTGTTCGGTGCGCGCCATGGCGTCGAGCTGCCCGCGATGCCACGCGCCAAGGCGCGGCCGGTGCCGAGCTTCGACGAATGATCCTGCTCGACACCAACGTGGTTTCCGAACTCATGCGTCCCGCACCAGATGCAAGGGTGATGGCCTGGACCAGGTCACAGGCCATCGATGAACTGGCCACCAGCGTGGTGACGGTGGCCGAGGTCGGCGCCGGGCTGGCCTGTTTGCCTGCTGGCGCGCGGCGCCGTGACCTGGTGGCGCGTTGGAGCCGCCTGCAGGACGAAGGCTTCGGCGAGCGAATCTTCCACCTGGACCGCGCGGCCGCAAAGGTGTACGGTGAACTGTTCGCGCAGCGCCAGCGAGCGGGGCGGTCCACCGCGGCTTTCGACTTGTTGATTGCATCCATTGCCCGCACCCACGGCCTGACGGTGGCTACGCGCAACGTGCGTGACTTCGAGGATTGTGGTGTTCAGATCGTCAACCCGTGGACGGCCGCTGCGCCGTCTTGACGGCCAAGGAGATCGTCATGCCAAGCGGCATCAAGGACAAGGTCGTCATCCTCGGCATGGGCTGCTCGAAGTTCGGCGAGCGCTGGGACTGCAATGCGCAGGACCTGATGGTCGACGCTTTCGAAGAAGCCCTGGCCGACGCCGGCATCGAGCGCAAGCAGATCGATGCCGCCTGGCTGGGCACGGCCTTCGAGGAGCAGCACCTGGGCAAGTCCGCCGTGCCGCTGGCGATGACGCTGCGCCTGCCCTACATCCCGGTGACGCGGGTGGAGAACTATTGTGCCACCGGCACCGAGGCGCTGCGCGGCGCGGTCTATGCAGTGGCCTCGGGCGCGGCCGACATCGCGCTGGCCCTGGGCGTCGAGAAGTTGAAGGACACCGGCTACGGCGGCCTGCCGCAGCGCGGCCGCGGTGCATTGAACGACCTGTTCTGGCCCAACCTGTCGGCGCCGGGCTCCTTCGCGCAACTGGCCACCGCCTATGCCGCCAAGCACGGCGCCGACAAGGGCGACCTGAAGCGCGCCATGGCGCACATCTCGGTGAAGAGCCACGCCAATGCCGGCAAGAACCCGAAGGCGCATCTGCGCAATGCGATCACGATGGACGACGTGATGAACGCCAGCATGATCGCCGAGCCGCTGGGCCTGTACGACTGCTGCGGCGTGTCGGACGGCAGCGCCTGCGCCATCGTCTGCACGCCCGACATCGCGCGCGGTCTCGGCAAGCGCGGCCTGGTGGCGGTGAAGGCGCTGCAGGTGGCGGTGTCCAACGGCGAGGAGCTGCAATACGACAAGTGGGACGGCTCGTATTTCGCGACCACGCGGATTGCCGCGGCGCGCGCCTACAAAGAGGCCGGCATCACCAGGCCGCGCGAGCAGGTGTCGCTGGTCGACGCGCACGACTGCTTCTCGGTCACCGAGCTGGTGACGATGGAAGACCTGCAGCTGTCGGCCGAAGGCACGGCCATCCGCGACGTGCTCGACGGCTTTTACGATGCCGACGGCCCCGTGCCGTGCCAGATCGATGGTGGCCTGAAGTGCTTCGGCCACCCGATCGGCGCGTCGGGCTTGCGCATGGTCTACGAGATGTACCTGCAGCTGTCGGGCCGTGCGGGCACGCGCCAGCGCCCGGCGCCGACCTGGGGCGTGACGCACAACCTGGGCGGCTTCCCGAGCCAGAACGTCTCCGCCATCGCCGTGCTCGGCCCATACGGCGCCTGAAACCGATGGCGCAGACGGCAGACAAGCACCAGGACATCCGCGATGCGGTGCGCGCGCTGTGCGCTACCTTTCCCGACGCGTACTTCCGCCGCGTCGACATGGCGCGCGAGTACCCGGCCGAGTTCGTCGAGGCGCTGACGAAGGCGGGCTGGCTGGCGGCGCTGATCCCGCAGGAGCACGGCGGCTCGGGCCTGGGCCTGGCCGAGGCCTCGGTCATCATGGAAGAGATCAACCGCAGCGGCGGCAACGCCGGCGCCTGCCACGGCCAGATGTACAACATGGGCACGCTGCTGCGCCACGGCTCGGCCGAACAGAAGGCGTACTACCTGCCGAAGATCGCCAGCGGTGAGTTGCGCCTGCAGAGCATGGCCGTGACCGAGCCCACCACCGGCACCGACACCACCCGGATCAAGACCAGCGCGGTGCTTGAACGTGGTGTGGGTGGCGACCGCTACGTGATCAATGGCCAGAAGGTGTGGATCAGTCGCATCCAGCACAGCGACCTGATGATCCTGCTGGCGCGCACCACGCCTGTGGCCGACGTGGTGAAGAAGAGCGAGGGCATGTCGATCTTTCTGGTCGACCTGCGCGATTCCATCGGCCACGGCCTGACGGTGCGGCCGATCGCCAACATGGTCAACCACGAGACCAACGAACTCTTCTTCGAGAACCTGGAGATCCCGGCGGAGAACCTGATCGGCAAGGAGGGCTCGGGCTTCAGGTACATCCTCGACGGGCTGAACGCCGAGCGCGCGCTGATCGCCGCCGAATGCATCGGCGATGGCTACTGGTTCATCGACCGGGTGACCAAGTACGTGAAGGAGCGCGAAGTCTTCGGCCGGCCGATCGGCCAGAACCAGGGCGTTCAGTTCCCGATTGCCGAGGCGCACATCGAGGTCGAGGCCGCCAACCTGATGCGCTGGAAGGCCTGCGCGCTGTTCGACGCCCACCAGCCCTGCGGCGCCGAGGCCAACATGGCCAAGTACCTGGCGGCCAAGGCCAGCTGGGAGGCGGCCAACGCCTGCCTGCAGTTCCACGGCGGCTTCGGCTTCGCCTGCGACTACGACGTCGAGCGCAAGTTTCGGGAAACCAGGCTGTACCAGGTGGCGCCGATCTCGACCAACATGGTGCTGTCCTACGTGGCCGAGCATGTGCTGGGCTTGCCGCGCTCGTATTGAACGAGCCACGGGTCGACAGCCGACGAGATGACCCAACCACACGGAGGTGAACCGCCATGAAGCAGCAGCAGATCACTGATGCATGGGCGCATGGGGATCTCTACGAGCGATACGTGGGCCGCTGGAGTCGCCTGGTTGCGCCGTTGTTCGTGAATGCGATCGAGGTGCCGGCCGGTCGCCGCTGGCTGGATGTCGGTTGCGGCACTGGGGCACTCAGCGCCGCCATCCTGGACCGGGGCTCGCCGTCGTCGGTGGTGGGTGTCGATCCGTCACAGGGTTTTCTCGTCGCTGCGCAAGCGCGGCTCGGCGATCGCGTCAGCCTGCATCGCGGAGAGGCCACCGCCATTGCGCTGGGCGACGCCTCGGTGGACGTGGTGGTCTCGGGATTGGTGCTCAACTTCGTGCCCGATCAGCCGGCGGCCCTGGCCGAAATGAAGCGAGTTACTTCGCCGGGCGGCACCATCGCAGCCTATGTCTGGGACTATGCGGAGAAGATGGAACTGATGCGCCACTTCTGGGATGCCGCCATCAGCCTGGATGCCAGCGTGGCGCAGATGGATGAGTTGGTGCGCTTTCCGGTGTGCCGGCCCGAGCCGCTGAGGCGGCTGTTCGCCGATGCCGGGCTGCAGGACATTCAAGTCAGCGCCATCGACATCGCCACGCCGTTTGCGTCCTTCGACGACTACTGGGCGCCATTCCTGGGCGGCCAGGGGCCCGCGCCGTCCTATGCCATGTCGCTGGACGAGGCCGCAAGGCAGCGCCTGCGCGACACGCTGAAGCAGCGCATTGCGGTGAATCCGGACGGCTCGATCGCCATGACCGCCAGAGCCTGGGCCGTTCGAGCCACGGTCCCTGCCGAAGCTGCCGCTGCCGGCTGAGCCCGTCGCGCCCGCCAGCTGCAATCTGCCCTGGTTGAACCGTAAGCCTGATCCCGCGCATCGCGCCGATCAGCCCGCAGCTGATACTGTGCTACATCGCCGAGAAGGTGCTCGGCCTGCCCAAAAGCTACTGACACGCGATGGCCACTGACCCACGATGATCGACGCCCTTACGCTCAGCGCCATACCGCCCTCGGCCGAAGCCATTCGCCCTGCGGTGCGCGCCTTTCTCGACGAGGCCTTGCGCGGCCGGCCCACGGACCGGCTGGCGCGCTCGTGGATGGGTTTCGACGCCGACTTCAGCCGTGCGCTGGCGCGGCAGGGCTGGGTGGGCATGACCCTGCCCCGGGCCTATGGCGGCGGTGGCAAGGATGCCTTCCACCGCTTCGTGCTGGCCGAAGAGCTGCTGGCGCGCGGCGCGCCGGTGTCGGCGCACTGGATTGCCGATCGGCAGAGCGGCCCGCTGATCCTGAAGTACGGCACCGTGGCGCAGAAGGACTTCTTCCTGCCGAAGATCGTCGCCGCCGACATCTTCTTCTGCATCGGCATGAGCGAGCCGCAGAGTGGCTCCGACCTGGCGGGGCTGCGCACGCGGGCCACGCGCACGGCCCAGGGCTGGAGCCTGAGCGGGCAGAAGCTGTGGACCACGAATGCGCACAAGGCGCACTACATGATCGCGCTGGTGCGCACTTCGGGCACGCCCGAAGACCGGCGCCAGGGCCTGTCGCAGATGATCGTCGACCTGTCGCTGCCGGGCATCACGGTGCGCACCATCGGCGACCTCACCGGCGACCAGCATTTCAACGAGGTGTTCTTCGACGAGGTGCTGCTGCCGCACGACGCGCTGATCGGCGCAGAGGGCGCGGGCTGGGCGCAGGTGACGGCCGAGCTGGCCTATGAGCGCAGCGGGCCCGAGCGCATCTACGGCAGCATCGTGCTCTTCGATGCCTGGCTGCAACATCTGCGCAGCCTGCCGGCGCCGGCCGCCGGCGACGTGGCGCTGGCCGGCAGGATCCTCGCGCACCTGGCGGTGCTGCGCGAGATGTCGGTGGCGCTCAGCGCGCAGCTGGCGCACGGTGCCAGCCCGGTGGTCCAGGCGGCGCTGGTCAAGGACCTGGGCACTGAATTCGAACAGCTCATCCCCAACCTGATCGCCGATGCGCTGGGCGCCACGCCGCAGCAGGCACTACCCGAGATGCTGATGCGCACGCTGGCCTATGTGCTGCAGGTCTGCCCGAGCTTTTCGCTGCGCGGCGGCACGCGCGAAATCCTGCGCGGCATGATCGCGCGCGGGCTGGGGTTGCGCTGATGGACACACTGCTGGCCGATTCGGTGGAGAAACTCCTAGCCGGCTGCTGCACGCCTGCGGTGGTGCGCGAGGCCGAGCAGTCGCAGCAGGCCGGGGCGGCGTGGGCCGACATCGAAGCCTCGGGTTACCTCGACCTGCTGGTGGCTGAGGCAGCCGGCGGCGCCGGCTTGGCGCTGCCCGAGGCCTTTGCGGTGTGGCTGGCCTGTGGCCGCCATGCATTGCCGCTGCCGATGGCGCAGACCATGCTGGTGCGCGCGGCGCTGGCACAGGCTGGCCTCACCGCACCCGCAGGCCCGTTGACGCTTGCCACGCATTGCAGCGTCGCGGCCGGTGGCGCCATCCGCTGCCAGGGTGTACCGATGGGCCTGGTGGCGGATTGGGTGCTGGTGGCCGATGCGGGCCATGCTCAGGGTGCCCGGCTGCTGCCTGTGGCTGCAGGCGAAAGGTGTGCCACCGGCGTGCATGGCAGCCTGCAGGCGAATTGCCACTGGCGGGCCACGCCGGCCGGCGCCATCGAGCTGCCGGCCACGCCGGCCGGCGCCATCGAGCTGCCGGCCGGGTTCCCGTGGCTGCATGCCGGTGCGCTGCTGAGTGCCGCACTGATGGCCGGCGCGATGCAACGCGTGCTGGGCGCCACGCTGGCTTATGCCAACGACCGTGAGCAGTTCGGCAAGTCGATCGGCAAGTTCCAGGCGGTGCAGCAGCAGCTCAGCGTCATGGCTGAGCAGGTGTTCGCGGCGCGCATGGCGGCCGAGATCGGCTGCGCCAGCGACGGCATCGCGCCGCACCCGCTGCGCGCCGCACTGGCCAAGGCGCGCGCCAGCGAGGCGGCCGACAAGGTGGTGGCCATCGCACATGCGGTGCACGGTGCCATCGGCGTGACCGCCGAATACGACCTGCAGCTCTACACGCGCCGGCTGCAGGAGTGGCGTGGCGACTTCGGCTCGCAGGCGTACTGGCATGCGCAGCTCGGCCAGGCCCTGCTGGCCGCGCCGCAGGCCACGACGCTGCAGTTCCTGCTGCACGAGCTGCTGCCCACGCCGGCGCTGCCGCCCATGCCATGACGCTGCAGCAGCTGCTTGGCATCGACTGGCCGCTGATCCAGGCACCGATGGCCGGTGTGCAGGGCCACGCACTGGCGGCGGCCGTGTCGAACGCCGGCGCGCTGGGCTCGCTGCCCTGCGCGATGCTCGGTCCCGAGGCGATGCGCAGCGAACTGCAGGCCCTGACGGCGCAGACGCGCCGGCCCTTCAACCTGAATTTCTTCTGCCACACCGCGGCGGCGCCCGACGCGCAGGCCGAGGCCGCCTGGCGTGCCGCATTGGCACCCTACTTCGCCGAGCTGGCCGTCGATGCCCACGCAGTCAACCCCGGCGCGCCGCGTGCGCCTTTCGGGGCCGCGGCGGCCGCGCTGGTGGAACAGTGGCGGCCCGCGGTGGTCAGCTTTCATTTCGGCCTGCCACCCGTCGATCTGCTGGCCCGCGTGCGTGACAGCGGCGCGCGCATCCTCAGCTCGGCCACCACGGTGCAAGAGGCGCTCTGGCTCGAAGCTCAGGGCGTGGATGCGGTCATCGCCCAGGGGCTGGAATCCGGTGGCCACCGCGGCATGTTCCTGTCCGCGGACCTGAGCCTGCAGCTCGGCACCTTTGCGCTGCTGCCGCAGGTGGTGCGTGCGCTGCGCGTGCCCGTCATCGCCGCCGGCGGCATTGCCGATGCGCAGGGCGTGGCCGCGGCGATGGCGCTGGGCGCGGCGGGTGTGCAAGTCGGCACCGCCTACCTGCTGTGCCCGGAAGCGACCACCAGCACGCTGCACCGCGCGGCGCTGCAGGGCGAGGGCGCGCGCCACACGGCCTTGACCAACCTGTTCACCGGGCGGCCGGCGCGCGGCATCGTCAACCGTCTGATGCGCGAGCTGGGCCCGCTACGTGCGCTGGTGCCGGCCTTTCCGCTGGCCGCAGGCGCCATCGCGGCGCTGCGCGCGCGGGCCGAGGCATTGGGCAGCGCCGATTTCTCGCCGCTGTGGGCGGGCCAGAACACGCAGGGCTGCAAGGCCCTTCCCGCGGCCGAGCTGACACGGCAGCTGGCCACGGGCTTTGCAGCCCCGCCCACCCGGACCCCGACGACATGAACGACTTTCTGGTCTATGCACAGCACGGCGCAATCGTCACGTTGACGATGAACGCACCCGAAGTGCGCAACGCGCTTACCGGCAACTCGGCGGTGGACGAGTTCGTCGCCGCGGTCGAGCGCATCAATGCCGACGCGTCGGTGCGCGTGATGATCCTCACCGGCGCCGGCACGGTGTTCTCGTCGGGTGGCAACGTCAAGGACATGAAGCGCTTCACCACCGATGCGGTCACGCCGGCCGAGATCGCGCATTGGTACCGCAGCGGCATTCAGCGGCTGCCGCTGGCACTGGGCAAACTGGAGGTGCCGAGCATCGCCGCGGTCAATGGTGCGGCCGTCGGTGCCGGCTGCGACCTGGCCTGCATGTGCGACATGCGCATCGCCTCCACCCATGCCAGCTTTGCCGAAAGCTTCATCCGCGTCGGCCTGATCCCCGGCGACGGCGGCGCCTGGCTGCTGCCGCGTGCGGTGGGCATGGCCCGGGCGATGGAAATGTCCTTCACCGGCGACGCAGTCAAGGCCGACGAGGCGCTGGCCATCGGCCTGGTGTCGCGGGTGGTGCCGCCCGAGGCGCTGTTGAGCGAGGCCAACGCGCTGGCCGCACGCATCGCGCGCAACCCGGGGCAGACGCTGCGCTGGAGCAAGCGGCTGCTGCGCGAAGGGCAGCACCAGCGGCTGGATTCGTTGCTCGAGTTGTCGGCGGCGCTGCAGGTGCTGGCACACAAGTCGCCGGCGCATGCCGAAGCAGTGAGCGCCTTCATCGGCAAGCGCGAGCCGAATTTCGGCAACGAGTAGGCTTGTGCGGCACCACGCCGCGCGTGGCTTCAGCGCGGCAGTGCGGGCCCGCTCAGGCGCAGCATCAGCCGCAGGTACTCGAGCCGCGAATGCAAGCTCAGCATCTGCTGGCGCAACTTCAGCAGGGCCAGCATGCGGTTTTCGAGTTCGTCCACGGGCAAGGTCGGCTCACCGAGGCCAAGTTGCCCGGCATCGGGCAGCTCGATGTCGACGTGCCCTTGAGGTTGAGCACGGCCGCGCAAGGGTTCGTCGTGGCCGGGTGGATTGGGGGTATTCATGTGGCGAGCACCAAGCGCTGGCGGGATGGGCGCATCTTCTGTGTCGCCAACGGCCGGGTCAATCCCGCATCTCGGGTGTCGGCCGGCCTGCTAGATTCGCCTTGTGCGCGTTTGCGGAAAACATCTGAAATGAAGGTCTGTATCTACGGCGCCGGTGCCATCGGCGGCTTCATCGGCACGCGGCTGGCCGCCGGTGGTGACTGCAGCGTCAGCGCGGTGGCGCGCGGTGCGACGCTGCTCGCATTGCGTGAACATGGCTGGCGGCTGCGCCAGGGCGGCAGGCTGCTCGTCGCGCCGGCCACGGCCAGCGAGGACCCGCGCGAACTGGGCGCGATG
>DASQFA010000153.1:0-10555 GCA_035633375.1 Rubrivivax sp. | reverse complement strand
GGCCGCACGGTGGTCACCGAACAGTCGGACATCTCCATCACGGCCGGATCGAAGGCCATGCTGGAGATGCCGGCGGGCGTGCGCCTGAGCGAGGTGGTCAAGGCGCTGAACGCGATGGGCGCGACGCCGCAGGACCTGCTGGTGATCCTGCAGGCGATGAAGAGCGCGGGCGCGCTGCATGCCGAGATCGAAGTGATATGACGTGGCCCACCCCCGCAGCGGCCTGCGGCCGCCTCCTCCTCGAGGGGGCAACACCAGCGGCCCGGCAAAGCCGGTTCTGCGGTGTTTGCTCGATCCCCAGCGGTCGCTGCTGCTGCGCTGAAACTGCGCGGGTGCCGACGGCATGAGCAACTCCTTGCCCACGGTCGGCGTGGCCGGCGATGCGCAGTCGCTGGCGGCGCTGCGCAGCCGGGCCGCCAGCGACCCGAAGGCCGCGGTGCGCGAGGCGGCCAAGCAGTTCGAGGCGCTTTTCATGCAGGAATTGATGAAAAGCATGCGCGCCGCCACGCTGTCTTCGGGCATGCTGGACAACGAAGGCAGCAAGCTCGGTACCGACATGCTCGATCAGCAGTTCGCGACGCAGATGACCGGCCTGCGCGGTGGCTTGTCCGAGGCCATCATGCGCCAGCTGGAGCGGCAGATGGGTCTACCGCCCGGCCCTGCGGCGCCTCTGGCGCCGGCAGCGCTGGGCGCCGAACGGCCAGCGCGCATCCCCGACAAGAGTGCCGCGGCCTTCGTGCAGCAGCACACTCAGGCCGCGCAGGCGGCCGAAGCCACGACCGGCATCACGGCCGCCTTCATGCTCGGCCAGGCGGCGCACGAAACCGGCTGGGGCCGCAAGGAGATCCGCCACGCCGACGGCAGCCCGTCGTTCAACCTGTTCGGCATCAAGGCCGGCGCCGACTGGAAGGGCGCGGTGGCCGAGACCCTGACCACCGAGGTGGTGAACGGGCAGGCCGTGAAGGGCGCGGCGAAGTTCCGTGCCTACGCCAGCTATGCCGAATCCTTTGCCGACTATGCCCGGCTGATGACGAACAGCCCGCGTTACCAGCGCGTGCTGGCACAGGGCCGGGACGCCAGCGGTTTTGCGCAGGGCCTGCAGAGCGCCGGGTATGCCACCGACCCGGCCTATGCCGAGAAGCTGACACGCGTCATCAACACCACGCTGCGCCTGCAGCGCGCCTCCACATGAGCCGACGTGCCCACACGGGGGACCGGCCGACCTACCCGTCGGACGAGGGGCTCCATTGAGTGCCTCTGCGCTGTTCTCGCTGGGCATGAAGGCCATGGCGGCCAACTATGCGGCGCTGTCCACCACCGGCCACAACATCGCCAACGCGAACGTCAAAGGCTATTCGCGCCAGCAGGCCGAGTTCGCCACCGCCAACGCCCAGTTCTCGGGCGCCGGCTTCTACGGCAAGGGCGTGGACGTGACCACGGTGACGCGAGCGCACGACGCCTTCCTCACGCGCGAGGCGGCCACGGCCAGCTCGCTGGCGGCGATGGACGCCAGCCGTCTGAGCCTGCTGAGCCAGTTGGAGTCGGTGTTTCCGCTGGGTGAACAGGGTGTGGGCCATGCGGCGGGGCAGTTCCTGAATTCGATGGTCGACCTGGCCGCGCGGCCTGCCGACTCGGCTACGCGCCAGGTCGTGCTGGCGCGCGCCGGCGAGGTGGCCTCACGATTTGCCGCGGCAGGCGCAGAACTCGACAGCTTGCAACTGGCCGTGCGTGAGAACCTGAAGGTCGACGTCGCCGAAATCAACCAGCTCGCCCACAGCGTGGCCGAGTTGAACCAGCGTATCGCCTCGGTGCTGGGGCTGGGCCAGGCGCCGAACGACCTGCTCGACCAGCGCGACCGTGTCATCGGCGAGCTGAGCCAGAAGCTGCAGCTCACCACGGTGCCGGCGGATGATGGCTCGCTGGCGGTGTTCATTGCCGGCGGACAGCGCCTGGTGCTGGGCACGCAGGTGCAGGCCCTGACGGTCGTGGTGGACCCGCGCGACTCGTCGCGCGCGGCGATCGGCCTGTCGGAGAACGGCTTCGTGCGGCTGTTGCAGGAGCAGGAGCTGGGCGGTGGCTCGGTGGCGGGCGCGCTGCGCTTCCAGAACCGCGATCTGGTGGACGCGCGCACGCAGCTGGGCCAGATGGCTGCGGCGCTGGCCGGCACGGTCAACGCGCAGCAGGCGCTGGGTCTGGACCTGCGTGATCCGCCGGGCAGCGGCGCGCCGATCTTTGCGGTCGGCGCCGGCGTTGCCATTGCCGAAGCCAGCAACGCGCTGGACGGCGCCGGGCGCTTCCTCGGCCAGGTGAACCTGAGCGTGACCGACCCGACCCAGTTGCGCGCCAGCGAGTACGCGCTACGCGCCGACCCCGGCGGCGCGCCGGGCGTGTGGCAGCTGACGCGCCAGTCCGACGGCGTGGTGCGCAGCATCGGCAGCGGCGACATCGTCGACGGCCTGCGCATCGACATCGGCCCGCCTGCGCCGGCATCGACCGACCGTTTCCTGCTGCAGCCGGTGACACGGGCCGCCAACGGCATGCAGCGCGTGCTCGACGAGGTGCGCGGCCTTGCCGCCGCCGCGCCGCTGAGCGTGGCCACCGGCAGCGCCAATACCGGCACCGCCAGCGTGGCGGCACTGCGCGTGGTCAGCGCCAGTGCCGACCCGGACCTGAGTGCCACGCTCAGCTTTTCCAGCGACACCGGCGACTACGCCTGGGAGCTGCGCGACCGCGTGACGAATGCGCTGCAGTCCAGCGGCACCGGTGTGTGGAGCGCGGGCCAGCCGATCGCACTCAACGGCTTCGAACTCGAGCTGAACGGCGTGGCGCGCACCGGCGATGTCTTCAACGTCGGCAAGACGCTCTATCCAGCCAGCAACAACGGCAACGCGCTGGCCTTTGCCGCGCTGCGAGAGGCGGCCATCGTCGGCCGCGCGCCGCTGGCCGGCGGCGGCATCGGCGGCGGCGCATCGATCACCGATGCCTATGCATCGGCCATGGCCCGCATCGGCGTGCGCGTGCAAGGCGCGAGTTCGGCTGCGGACGTTTCTGCCGCGGTGGCCACGCAGGCCGAGGCCGCGCGCAGTTCGAAAAGCGGCGTCAACCTCGACGAAGAAGCCGCGCGGCTGATCCAGTACCAGCAGAGCTACCAGGCGGCGGCGAAGATCCTGCAGATCGCGCAAAGCGTCTTCGACACACTGCTCGACACCGCCGCCGGCTGAGAAAAGAATCATGCGCATCACCACCGCGAATGCCTTCGAGAGATCCGTCGACAACCTGCAGCGCAGGCAGCAGGAGCTTCAACTGGCGCAGGACCGGCTGACCAGCGGCAAACGCGTGGCGCGTGCCAGCGACGATCCGGCGGCGGCGGCGCGCAGCGAGCGTGCGCTGGCGACGAGTTCGCGCGCCGAAGCCAACCAGCGCGGCCTGCAGGCCAGTCGCAATGCGATGCAGCAGACCGAAACCGCGCTCGGTGGCGCCACCGAAGCCCTGCAGCAGGTGCGCGAGCTGCTGGTCGCGGCCGGCAACGGCAGCTACACCGACGCCGAGCGCGCCAACCTGGGCGCGCGCGTGCGCGGCTTGCGCGATCAGCTGCTGTCCATCGCCAACCGCGGCGACGGTGCCGGCGGCTACCTGTTCGGCGGCCAGGGCTCGGCCCAGCCGCCCTTTGTCGACGGCCCGGGCGGCGTGAGTTTCCGCGGCGCAGGCGGGCAGGCCGAGGTGCCGGCCGGCAACCTGCTGCCGATGACCTTCGACGGCGCCGCCGCCTGGCTGCAAGCGCGCAGCGGCAACGGCGTCTTCGTCACTCAGCCGGCCGCGGGCAACGGCGCCGGGGCCTGGATCGACAGCGGCCGCGTGGTCGACCCTGCCGCGCTGGCCGGTGCCGACTATCGCTTGGATTTCAGCGTGAGCCCCGGCGTGAGCACCTATTCGGTGCTGATGAACGGCGCGCCCACGGCGGCGCTGAATGTGCCCTTTGTCGCCGGCCAGGCGATCCTCATCGACGGCATGGCAGTCAGCGTCTACGGCACGCCGGCGCAGGGCGACGGCTTCGAGCTGCGGCCCTCCACACCGGACTTGTCCGTGTTCTCGGCGCTCGACCGCGTTGCCGGCGAGCTGCAGCTGTCCAATCGCAGCACGGCGCAGGTGGCGCAGACCGTGGCCAGCGGGCTGCGCGACATCGACGCCGTGTTCGGCAACCTGCAGCTGCAGCGTGCCATGGCCGGCGAAAGCTTGAACCAAATCGATGCGCAGGAGACCCGGCTGGCCGAATCCAAGCTGGGCGCGCAGACCGAACGTTCCATCGCCGAAGACCTGGACATGGTGCAGGCGTTGTCGGACTTCCAGGCCCGACAGAGCGGCTACGATGCCGCGCTGAAGACCTATTCGATGGTGCAGCGCATGTCGCTGTTCCAGTACCTGAACGGCTGAACACGCAGTCATGAGCGAACATCCGGTCCTGGGCCAGGTGGCGCTGGGTTTCTGTCCGATGATCGACCGGCAACGCTCGGTCATGGCGACGCGGCTGACGGTGTTTCCGCTGCGCCCCGAGATCACCCCCGATGCGGGCGAACTGCTGCGAGCGTTGGGCGAGGTCTGGCTCGCGCAGGGTGCGCAGCAGGTTTCGCTGAACATCGCCAGCGAAGACCTGCTGCGCGACAGCCTGGCCGCCCAACCGCCGGCGCACATGATGTTCGAAGTACCGGCCTTCATGGCGGCGGATGCGCAGAACGAGCCACTGCTGCACGGGCTGCATGCCCAGGGCAGCACGCTGCTCATCAAGGGCCGGCCGGCGCACGAACTGCCGGCGGCGGTGCTGGGCTGCTTCAAGCACTCGATCATCGAGCTCGGCGAGGACCGCCGCAGCAGCGCTGAGCCGCCCAGCGGCGCCTCGCGCTGCATCGGCTTCGTGCAATCCGGCGTGAGCTGCATCTCCGAGGTCGAGGACAGCTTCAAGCGCGGTGCGGTGGCGGTGCTCGGCTGGCCGATCGGCGAGCCGGTGGGCAAGGGCAGCGGCAAGACCGTGGCGCCGGACCTGAAGGTCATCGTCGAGCTGATGAACCGCGTCGACCGGCAGGAGCCGATCGACCGGCTCGAGGCGGTGCTGAAGAACGACCCGACGCTGGCCTTCAGGCTGGTGCGCTACATCAACTCGGCGGCCTTCGGCCTGCGCGTGGAGATCAGCTCCTTCCGCCACGCCATCATGATGCTCGGCTATGAGAAGCTCAAGCGCTGGCTGGCGCTGCTGCTGGCCTCGGCGAGCACCGATCCGAACATGAAGCCGGTGCTGTTCGCCGCCGTGCGCCGCGGGCTGTTCATGGAGGAACTGGTGCGCTCCTCGGGCGACGAGCAGATGCGCAGCGAGATGTTCATCTGCGGCGTGTTCTCGCTGCTCGACTGCATGCTGGGCCAGCCCTTCGATCAACTGCTGAAGAGCATTCCGGTGCCGCAGGACGTGGTCGACGCCCTGGTGCACGGCACCGGCCGCTACCGCCCGTACATCGACGTGGTGCGTGCGGTGGAGCAGGAATCGCTGTTCGACATCCGCGAAGCGGCTGAAGCCTTGATGCTGTCGGTGGCCGAAATCAACCGCGCGCTGCTGCGCGCGCTGGTCGCCGCGCGGCAGCTGGATTGATTCGACGGCGCGCGCGGCGAGCGCTGCCGGCCAGGGCCGTTGCCGGCGCGTGGCATGCTTGCGCCCGAAGCCTGCCGGCATGAGCGATCATCGCGGGCCCGCCTGCCGTCACGAAGCTTGCTGCCATGCCGATGCGTCCCACCCTTGCCGAAGCGCCACCGTCCGCGCTGTTGCCTGCGCGTGCGGCGCTGGCCGCGCTGCTGGACGGCGTGGACGACCCGTTGCTGCTGTTCGACGACCTGGGCAACCTGAGCTTTTGCAACCATGCCGCGATGCGTCTGCTCGGCGCCGAGCCCGGCCAGGCCGCCGCACACCTGGCGGTCGTGCTGGGCGAGTCGGGTGCATCCTGGCTGCGCGCGCGGCTGCAAGATCGGGATGTGCTGCCACAACGCACACGGGTGACGCTGGGCGACGCCCGCGGCGCGCATTTGTCCGGCTGGCGCGTGGCGCGCGAACTGGCGCTGCGCGTGCAGGTCGACAGCGCGAGCCAGCCTTCGCCGGCCGTGCTGCCCGCCGTCGCACCGGGGCCGTCGCTGGACATGCTGCACATGCTCTGGGCTTCGCCCTTTCCGGCGACGCTGCAGGACCACGACTTTCGGCTCGTGGCGGTGAACGATGCCTATCTGGGCTTTACCGGGCGCAAGCGCGAGGCGCTGATCGGCACCGACCCAGTGTCGCTGCAGCCGCTGGAAGACCAGGCCACGCATGTCGAATCGCGGCGCGAGCTGCCCGAGCGCCTGGCTGGCCAGGCGGTGCCCCTGCTGCGCGAGCAGCGCCTCATCGACACCTCGGGTCGCGAGCGCTGGTGCCGCGTCTCGGCCTATCAGGTGTCGGCGGCGAGCGGGCAGCCGCTGCTGCTGTGTGTGCTGCAGGATTCGACCGCCGAGCATGTCGCCCGCGCCCAGGCCGACCGTTCGTTGAACGAGCTGGCGCAGTGGTTCGACCTGAGCCCGACCGGCATGCTGGTGTTCGACGAGACCGGGCTGATCGTGCGTTCGAATCCGGCCTTCGAGGCGCTGGTCGGGCAGGTGCCGGTGATGTTGGCCGACGCGTCGACCGAGCTGCAGGCGCTGCTCGCCTGGGAGGACGGCGCGCCGCGCATCTCGCTGCAGCCCGGCGCCGCGCCGCTGGAGAGCCATGTCTCGCTGCCCTTGCCGGACGGGCGGCGCCAGCGCCTGAGTGCGCGCGTGCGCTGCTTTGCCACCGATCAGGGGCAGCTGCGCTTCATGGCCGTGGTCGAGGATCGCAGCGCCGAGGAAGAGCGCGACCTGGCGCAACTCGAGATCGGCGCGCTGATGGACACCGCCGGGGTGGGCGTGGCCACCTTCGACAGCGCGCGCGGCTGGTTGCGCCCACGTGCCGAGCGGCGACGCCCGGCGGCCCGCTCGGCAGGCCTGCAATCGATCGCGCGCGACATCGTCGAGCCCGATTCGATGCCCGAGTACGAGCGGTTGCAGCAGGCGCTGCGCCGCGGCGAGCGCACCGAGGTGCGCTACGCCGTGCAGCATGCCGAACTGGGCCGGCGCTGGCTGCTGACGCGGGTCGAGCCGGGCGAGCCCGACTCGGGCCGGCACACCGTCGTGACGGTGGACGTGACCGAGCAGGAAAGCGCGCAACGTCAGAGCCAGCAATGGCTGCGCGAGCTGACCACCATCCTCGATGGCACCACCGCCGGCATCGCCTACCTGCGCGGAACGATGCTGGTGCGCTGCAACCGGCGCTTCGAAGCCATGCTCGACCTGCAAGCCGGTGCAGCCGCGGGCGCCACCACCAGCGAGCTGTTCGGCCGCTTTCCGCAGGCACTGGCCGCGCTGCAGGCGGGGCAAAGCTTCGAGTCCGAGTTGCAGCTGCCGCCCGAGCCCATGCCGGGGCACCCCCAGGCGGACGCATCCCGCCTGGGCGGCCAGGCGCTGCCCCGCGCCAGCCTTGCGGGCGACGGCGGCGCAGCGGCCGACGCGCCGCCGGCCTGGTACTCGCTGTCGGTGCGACGCGCCGAATCGTCGCCGGGTGAGAACGAGGTGGTGGCGGTGCTCACCGACATCTCGCGCCTGAAATCCCAGCAGACCGAACTCGAAGCCCTGGTGCGCGACCGCGAGCTGATGTTCAGCCTGTCGGACGTGGGCATTGTCTACCTGCGCGGCGGCCGTGTCGAGCGCGCCAACCAGGCCATGGCCACGCTCACCGGGTATGCCGATTCGGAGCTGGCCGCGCTCGACGCGGCCGAGCTGTCGGCTGACCGCGCGGAGCACCAGCGTTTCGAGCAGGAGCAGCTGCGCGGGCTGCGCGAGCACGGCCGCTACCACGGCGAGCAGCGCCTGCGCCGGCGCGACGGCAGTCTCATCTGGGTGCAGGTGGCGCAGCGCCTGGTGGACGAACACGACGAACAGGCCGGGCGCATCTGCTCCTATGTGGACGTGGACGAGCGGCACCTGGCGCGCCAGTCGCTGTTGCTGCAGGCCGAGCGCACACGTTCCATCCTCGATTCGGTGCTGGTGGGCATCGTCACCGTCGGCGACGGCGGCATCGAGTGGATGAACCGATCGGCACGGCGCATGTTTGCCGGCGACCTGGCCGACTTCGTGGGTGAGCCGATCAGCACCGTGGCCACGCCCGAGCCCGACCATCCGCTGCGCCGCACGCATTACCTCTACACCCTGACCGAGGGCCGGGCGCAGACCTTCGAATGCCGACTGAAGGCGCGCGACGGGCGCGAGTTCTGGGTCGTCGGCAACGCCGTGGTCACCGGGCGCGAATCCACCGGCCGGCAGATCACCTTCGCGCTGCTCGACATCGAAAGGCGCCGCCAGGCCGAGGTGAGCATTGCGCAGGCGCAGGCCTCGCTGCAGCGCATCATCGAGACCGCGCCGCTGGCCATCGCGTTGTTCGACGCGCGCACGCAGCGTGTGCTGCAACTCAACCAGATGGCCGCGGCCTTTTTCGGCCGACCGCTGCAGCAGCTGATGGGCCGCGCACCCGCGGACTGGTTCGAAGCCGCGGCGGCGCAATCTCTGGGTGCCGACCTGAGCGCGGCGATGGCCTCAAGCGAGGTGCTGCGGCGCGAGATGCGCCTGGACGGCGCGACCGGTACGCGCGTCTGGGACACGCGTTTCGTCTCGTTGCCGAGCAGCACCGGATCGACGCCGCAGGTGTTGCTGGTGGCCAGCGACGTGAGCGAACAGCGCGCCGAGGCCGAGCAGCGTTTCGAAGCCGCCATTTCGCAGCGCGAGATGCTGGTCAAGGAAGTGCACCACCGCATCAAGAACAACCTGCAGGGTGTGGCCGGGCTGTTGCAGCAGAACGCCGCGCGCCATCCTGAACTGGCGGCGATGCTGGCCGAATCGGTGGGCCAGGTGCAGGCCATCGCCCAGGTCTATGGCCTGCAGGTCGGTGCCGGCGGGCCGCTGCGCCTGGCCAGCGTGATCGAAGCCATCGCGCTGTCGGTGCAACGCACCTTCGGGCGCGTGGTGCGGGTGCAGCTGCTCGGCGCCCAAGCGGGCGAGTTGCTGCTGCCGGAGGCGGAATCGATCCCGATCGCGTTGACCATCAACGAGTTGCTCACGAACGCTGTCAAACACAGCGCGTCGGGGGATGTGCAGTGCACGCTCGGCTGCACGCCGCATGAGGTGCAGTTGCGCATTCGCAATGCAGGGCGCCTGCGCGAGGGTTTCAGCCTGGCGCAGTTTCCGGGCGGTGTCTCCGGCCTGGGGCTGGTGCGCGCGCTGCTGCCACGGCGCAGTGCCGGCTTCGCGCTCAGCCAGGACGGCGACGAGGTGCTGGCCGAAGTGCTGCTGACGGCCCCCAGCGTGCAACGCAGCGCCGCATGAATCCACTTTGCGCGCCCCGGCTTTGCGCGAGAATGCCGGCTTCGCCATCTACGCCGCCCACGCGCCAACCCGACTCATGACAGCCAAGGGCAAGATCCTCGTGGTCGACGACGACCGGCTCGTGCTCGCCACGCTGACGCATGGCCTGGCGCTGGCCGGCTACGAGGTCATCGACGCCGACAACGGCGACGACGCCATCCTGCTGGCGCGCAAACACCGGCCCGAGCTGGCGCTGCTGGATATCCGCATGGAAGGCAAGAGCGGCTTCGACGTCGCCGCCTACCTGCGCGAGTACTGCCACATCCCGTTCATGTTCCTGTCGGCCTTCTCCGATCCCGACACCGTGGCCCAGGTGGCCGCGCTGGGCGCGGTGGCCTACATGGTCAAGCCGCTGGACGTGGGCCAGATCGTGCCCACGGTCGAGGCGGCTTTCGAGCGGCTGCGCACGCAACGCGGGCAGGCGGCGGCGCTGGTCCAGGGGCGCGCACGGCAGCAGCCGGCGGCGAATGCACCGACACCGGATGTGGTGTCCCTGGCGGCGGGGGTGCTGATGCACCGCTATTCGCTGTCGCGCGGCGAGGCACTCGGTCGGCTGCAACGCATCGCCGCCGCCGCCGCTGTGTCGTTGCCTGAACAGGCCGAGCGTCTGGTGCGTGCGGTGGAAGAACTCGCCAGGCCGGGCGCGCCCTGAGCTCCGGCTGCCCTTGCACGGTTTCGCGTTCTGCAGGATGCGCCTCCAGCAAATGGGCCGGTTACGGCGCGTAGCGGCCCTTCGCGGCCGCGCGAAATGCGGATCTTCGCTTCAACCCTTTGCGCCCGCTGGCCGGCAATGGGGTGGCCAACTCCGTTCAGCCAAATTCTTATTCTCTCCGTTGGCCACCCCATTGCCGGCCGGATTCGTTGTCCACCAGCGCCGCTCAAAGGCCTCGCTGCGTGAGTGCAGCGGTTCGCTCAGGCCTGCCGAAGACCAGCGGCTTTGCGGGCTACGCGGTGGGGTTCGACGGTCGAGAACACGAAGGCGCTTGTCGAGCGCTGCATTTGCGCGGCCTCGAAAGCACCGAGAACCCGGCCGGCATTGGGGTGGCCAACGGAGAGA
>DASQFA010000152.1:0-3222 GCA_035633375.1 Rubrivivax sp. | reverse complement strand
TGCGAGCACCCCGACAAGGTGTGCCAGGGCGAGTCGTGCCCGCTCGCCAAAGGCTTCTACGATCGCCTGAGTGCGGCGCGCACGGCAGCCGTGGCGGCCGGTGTGCTGACCCGCGAGTCGCTGCGCGAGATCGCCCTTGCTCACGGTGTGTGCCCGTACTACCTCGGCCAGGAAATGGTGCGCTGGTGCGACGTGATCGTCGGCGACTACAACCACTTCTTCGACAGTGCCGCGCTGCTGCACGGCCTGACGCTGGCGCACACATGGCGGGCTGGTGTTCTCGTCGACGAAGCGCACAACCTGGTCGATCGTGCGCGGGCCATGTACAGCGCCAACCTGCAATCGGGAACGCTGCGGTCGGTGCGGGCGGCAGCGCCCGCCGCCCTGAAGACGCCGCTCGATCGCCTGCGGCGAAGCTGGAGCCGATTGATCAAGGGGACGGCCAAGGCCTACACCGTGCTCGACGAGCCGCCGCGGGCGTTCGCGTCGGCCTTGCAGGTTGCGACCGAGGCCATCTCTGAGCATCTGGCGCACAGCCCCACCGAAGTCGACAGTGCCTTGTTGCAGTTCTACTTCGACGCCCTGCAGTTCACGCGACTGCTCGACACCTTCGGCGCGCACTCCCTCTTCGATGTCACACTCGATCCGGGCCCGGCGTCGGGCCCGCACCTAGCCAGTTCGACGCTGTGCGTGCGCAACATGCTGCCGGCGCCATTTCTCAAACCCCGCTTTGCTGCAGCCCAGACCACGGTGCTGTTCTCGGCCACGCTGACGCCGTGGAACTTCTATGCCGATGCCCTGGGGCTGCCGGAAGACACCGCATGGCTCGACGTGGCAGCGCCGTTCAACGCCGCGCAGTTGGCGGTGCACATCACGCGGCATGTGTCGACGCGCTACCGTCATCGCAGCAGCTCGCTGGCACCGATCGCGCGGCTCATCGCAGCGCAATACGATGCGGCTCCCGGCAACTACATCGCGTTCTTCAGCAGTTTCGACTACCTCGAACAGGCGTTGGACGAGTTCTGGATGCGACATCCCCGCATCCCTACGTGGCGGCAAGGCCGGCGCATGGACGAGGCCGAGCGCGAGGCGTTTCTGGCGCGGTTCGCAGTGGATGGATGCGGCGTCGGTTTCGCCGTGCTCGGTGGAGCCTTTGCAGAAGGCATCGACCTGGCCGGAACACGCCTGATCGGCGCCTTCATTGCCACATTGGGACTGCCCCAGTTCAACCCGGTGAACGAAGAGCTGCGACGACGACTCGATCGCGCGTACGGTGCAGGCTACGAGTACACCTATCTTTTCCCTGGCATCCGCAAGGTGGTGCAAGCCGCTGGTCGCGTGATCCGGACCCCGACGGACTGTGGCGTCGTGCACCTGATCGACGATCGATTCGCCAGGCCAGAGGTGCTGCGGCTGTTGCCGAGCTGGTGGCACGTCGGCACCGAGCAGACTCGCTTAAGCTGACGGACCCGACTCCGCTACGGTGGCACGGCGACTGCCTTCGTCAATATCGGCATCTTCCTCGGCGCCGGTGCCGTGCAGGCGCTGTCCACGCGGCTGTAAGTGGTGAGCCGAGGCGACTTCGGCGTGACGCTGCAGCCCGTGCTGGCCGGCGCGCTGCTGGCCGCGCTCTTGTCGCTGTCGCTGTTCTACCGAGTCAGGAAGCCCATCATCCCGTCGGCGAAGTTGCCGTAGGGTGGCATCATGAACTTTGTGCTGAAGATGCATGCACGGTCGAGAATCGGGCGCAGTTGTTGATCGGCATCACGCACTTCATGACAGGTTTCTGGCGCCGAGTTAACCGATCTGTCCGTCAGGCCGCGACCCACAGCCGTCAGTGAATGCGACCAGCGGGCTTACGCGAAGCAGTCGCTCGGTGAGTGCTCAACGCTACAACCCTGAGACCGAGTAGACCGAGCCGGCCGTCGGCCCTGCGCGCCACCGCGTTGTGCGCGAGCCGACTGATGGTGGGCCGAGACCCCCGGCGGCCGCGCGAAGGCGCCAGCGCCAACGACGCCTGACGGGCTTCCGGCGAGAGTCCAGCGAGCGCGCCCTGCCGGCTGCGGCAGCGCTTACGCAGCTTTCCAGAAGATGTAATCGGCCTGGTACTCGACGACTTCGCGCCGGCCCTTCTCGGCAGCGCCGCAGGGCTTGGCCGGGGCCACGCCGCCGCGGGTCTGCACCCGCTGGATGTGGGTCACGCCGACGAGCGCACCGGCGCCCATGGCCGGGTTGGCCTTCACCAGTTGCAGCGGGATGCTGCCGGGCGCGGCCGGCGCCACGGCGAGCTGGGTGCCGGTGAGCGACGAGCCGTCCTGCAGCGCCCAGGTGGCCGGCGGGCCGAAGTAGCGGCCGATGGCGCGGCCGCTGCGATCCACCAGCGTGGCCGCGGGGCCGACGAAGACCCACTCGTGCTGGCCGGCCATCGCCGCCTTCTCGCGGCATTCGTAGCTGATCTCGCCGGTGCCCACGGTCTCCATCGCCACGCGGTGGCCGGCGGGTACCTGCACCGCGGCCGGCAGCGCGGCCTGCGAGAACGTGGCCATCGGCGGCGCGGCCATCATCGTGCCGGTGCAAGCGCACAGCAGCGTGGCCGCGGCCAGGGTGGTAATAGCGAAGAGCGGGCGGGTGTTCATTTGGCGGACTCCGGATAAGGGTTGCAGGCGGGGCGCTGGTCGGCGCCCACGACAGCCTTTACGCAGCCGAGGCGCCACTGGATGCAGCCGCGACGAAACAATCCACGCGTCACGGCAGCAGCTCGATGACGAAGGCGCGCTCCAGCGTCCAGCCCAGCGCCAGCAACGCCACCATCGCCGAGCCGCCGTGCACCACCACGCGCCGGTAGAGCCGGGCCTGCCGCAGCGCCAGCGCCAGCGGCAGCAGCAAGGCCACCAACGCCAGCTGGCCGAGCTCGACGCCAAGGTTGAAGCCCACAAGCGGCAACGCCAGCTGGCCCTGCACCAGCCCCAGGTCCTGCAGCGGGCCGGCAAAGCCGAAGCCGTGCACCAGCCCGAACACCGCCACCGCGCCCCAGCGCGGGCCGGGCAGGAAGGGACGGATGTTGTCCAGCGCGGTGACGAGCACGCTGACGGCGATCAGCGACTCCACCCAGCGCGACGGCGGTGCCAGCACGCCCAGCGTGGCCAGGGCCAGCGTCAGCGAATGCGCCAGCGTGAAGGCGGTGACGAGGTGCAGCGTCTCGCGCCAGGCCGACGCCGCCTG
>DASQFA010000151.1:0-2498 GCA_035633375.1 Rubrivivax sp. | reverse complement strand
CTGCCCAGGCACCTGAAGATGAGCGAACTGCGCGTCTTCGTGGCCGTGCTCGAGCACCGCAGCTTCCACAAGGCCGCGGCGGCGGTGCACCTGACGCAGCCCGCGGTGACCAAGGCCATCGCCGCCATCGAGCAGACGCTCGGCGTCAAGCTCTTCGACCGCCATACCCACGGCGTGTTGCCCACCGCGCATGGCTTGAGCTTTGCGCCGCGCGCCGTGGCCGTGTTCGAGGAGTTGCGCCGCGCCGCACAGGACCTGGCCCTGGTGTCGAGCGGCGCACGCGGCACGCTGCGCATCGGCACCGTGCCGATGCCGGCCATCCCCTTCCTGCCCATCGCCATCCAGCGGGTGACCGCCGCCCAGCCGGACGCCTTCGTCTCGGTGGTCGAGGCGCGCGAGTCGGAGCTGGTCGATCGCCTGCGCAAGCGCGACATCGAGCTGGCGATCCTGCGGCTGGCGTTGTTCGACCTGGACGAGGACCTGCACGCCGAGACGCTGTTCAACGAGAAGCTGTGCGTGGTCGCGGGCAAGGGCCATGCGCTGGCCGCGCGCAAGACGCTGGGCTGGCCCGAGCTGCTGCAGGAACGCTGGGTGCTGCCGCCGGCAGACTGCTACTTCTTCGAGTACCTGCTGCGCACGCTCGACAAGGCGGGGCTGGCGCTGCCGCGCAAGAGCATCGAATCCTTCGAAATCAGCGTGCAATACGGCATGGTGTCGCAGGGCGGCATGTTGTCTTTCGGCATGCGCTCGCCCTATGTCTTTGCACCCGGCAATGAGCAGGTGGTGAGGCTGCCCTTCGATTTGCCTGCGCCCGAGCGGCCGGTCAGTGCAGTCTCATTGAGCGCGCACCAGCCCAGCCCGCTGGCACGGATGCTGGTGGACCAGATCCGCGCGCTGGTGGCAGCGGCGCCCAGGGCTGCTGCGGCGCAGCGCAGCGGCACGCCGGGGCGCGCGCGAGCTGCTGCGCGCGAACGCCTGACGCTGCACGCCGCAGGCCAGCGCGAGCCGCTGTAGACTCCGGCTCCTGCTGTTTGGGCCACCGAGGTGGCTGCCCACGGCATCGTCATTGAGGAGGCCGTCGTCATGCGCTACGTCTACATGCTGTTGATCGCGTTGATCGCCGTCATCGTCGTGCTGTTCAAGGTGCAGAACCTGGAGACGGTGACGGTGACGCTGTGGTCGATGAGCTTCAGCATGCCGGTGTCGATGCTGGTGTTCCTGATTTATCTGCTGGGCATGTTCACTGGCGGCTTCTTGCTGCAGCTGGTGCGTACGCTGATGCGTGGCGCCAAGACGCCGCGCGTCTGATCCGAGCCCCGGCTTGCCGGGACACCCAGGGCAATCTGCCCTGTCCGATGTTTGACTAACTGGAAAGACCGACATGAGCAATTTCTGGGACGTGGTCCTGTTGATGATTTCGACCTTCGTATTCGTGGCCTACCTGATCATCATGTTCCAGATCGTCGTCGATCTGTTCCGTGACCAGGAGCTCGGCGGCGGCTCGAAGGTACTGTGGATCATCGGCCTGATCTTCGTGCCGATGGTCACGGCGATCATTTACATCATCGCGCGCGGCAAGGGCATGGCCGGGCGGCAGCAGGCCAGCATGCAGAAGGCCAAGGCGGAGACCGAGACCTACATCAGAGGCGTGGCCGGCAAGTCGCCGGCGGCCGACATCGCCGAGGCCAAGGCACTGCTCGACGCCGGCACCATCAGCGCCGACGAGTTTGCCAAGCTCAAGGCCAAGGCGCTGGGTTGAGGCCGCCGCGCCGACAAGCCGCGGCCGCGGCCGCGGGCTCGGCCCAACCTACTTCGCCAGCAGGAAGGCTTCGGCTTCTATGCCCGCGTGCTTCAGGATGGCACGCAGCGTGCCCTCGGGCATGTCGCCGGGATGGTTCGGAATGGTCGTATAGCAGCTCAGCGCGGGGTTGAACCAGATCTCGTGCGAACCGGCGGCCTGACGATGAAACTCCAGCCCCAAGGACTTCAGCCGCTTGACGATCTCGCGGTAGCTGAAGCCGGCGAGCCTGCCCATTAGGTGGCGACGATCAGCGGATAGTCGAACGACTCGCGCACGGGCAGCAGGCGAGCAGGCGATTTGCCGGACTGTGCCTCGATCAGCTTCCTGGCCACGTCGCGAGCGATCTCGATCGTCTCCTGGATGGTCCGGCCCTGGGCCAACAGGCCCTGAACATCGTCGCTTGTGGCCAGGTACAGACCCTCCGGCAGTTTCTCGATGTGCAGTTGGATCACGTGTTCCATGGGTTCACTCCTTGTTGCAGGCGATGCGCAAGCGGCGGCATCGTAGGGACCATGCCCCCCGCTTTCGCCCGCCGCTTACATCGGCGCTTTATCGGGAGGGTAGGGACAGGTCATTGCTGACCCATCCCCCCCTAAGAACCGGACTTGCGACTTTCACCGCATCCGGCTCAAGCACAACACTCTGTGCAGAAACTACAAGACGCAAATTCTAGCATCCTCTTCCGCACCGAAGCCTC
>DASQFA010000150.1:0-3903 GCA_035633375.1 Rubrivivax sp. | reverse complement strand
CGAAGCCCCGGTGCTCGCAAAGGTCACTCCGCGCGCATCGATGTTGTACACGTTGACTGTCGGCTTCTCTGAATGGCCTGTGGCTGCTTCGGGTCGCTATGTAAAGCTCTACATAGCGACCCCTATGTGTAGGTCTTAACTATGTGTAGGTCGTCCGATTCGAATCTGTTCGGGCTAGGCGCAGCGCGGCCGATGGGAGGCCGGTCGGTGAACTTCTAGACATAGTTTCGGCAGCGGAGTCCAGTGGTGGTCCCACTCCAGGAGACCATCATGGGAAACGTCCGAATGTCTGAACTCAGCTTCACCAACTGGCTTGACGAGGGTCCTCTGGCGCCTCACGTCGATGCCTTCAAGCGGTACCTGACAGAACGCAGATACGCCAAGAACAGTTTCGCCAATTGCGTGGGCGGCATCGCCCACTTCGCGCAATGGATTCACCGCCGCGCAGTAGATGTGCAGCGCGTCGACGAGTCAGTCCTTTCTGAGTTCCTGGACGTTCACCTTCCTTCTTGCCGCTGCACCGGCGTGGTTCAACGCCATCGGCCCAGTCTGAGCGCCGCGCTGGGACATCTGTTGGTCGTTCTGCGCGCTCAAGGTGTGATCGCCCCACCGATCGTGAGCAAGACACCGGTGGATGAGGAACTACGCCGCTACGGCGAGTACATGGAGCGCGTGCGCGGTCTGGCCCCTACGACCCAGGCATTGGCACTAGGCATCGTGCGTCGAATGCTAACCTCTCGCTTCGGCGATTACGCCATCGACATCGCGGTGGTCAAGCCCGAGCACGTCCGCCGCTTCTTCGCCCAAGAGGCCAAGCGCTACAGCAAGCCGGCAAGTGCCGGCACGCTCGTGGCGGCCCTGCGCGGGTACTTTCGCTACCGCGCCTCGCTCGGCGATGTCGTACACGGCCTCATTGGCGCGCTGTCCTACCCTGCCAATTGGCAATTGGCCTCGCTTCCCAAGACCCTGACGCCCGAGGAAGTCCAACGGTTGGTGGGATCTCTCGGCCAAGCCGGCCGCTCCCAGCGGCGCAGTGCCGCCATCGTACGGTGCGCTCTTGATCTCGGGCTTCGCAGTGGAGAGGTCGCCCGGCTCAGCCTCGATGACATCGACTGGCGCGCCGGCACGATCGCTCTTCGTCACACCAAGGGCCGCCGCGAGGACGTGCTGCCGCTGCCGGCCACCACTGGCGCGGCCATCGCTGCATACCTGAAGGACGAACGCCCGAAGACCCGCAATCGCGCGGTCTTCGTGCGTCACGTCGCTCCGCGCGATCAGCCTGTCGGCCCCGACCTCGTGCGCAAGACGATCCGTCAGGCCTACGCCCACGCTGGACTGCCTTACACAAGCTCGCACCTGCTTCGCCACACCATGGCGAACCGGCTGCTGGCAGGCGGCTCCTCTCTCAAGGAGGTGGCCGACGTGCTGCGCCATCGGTCGCTGAACACCACGCTGATCTACGCCAAGCTCGACAGCCGTAACTTGGTCGAAGTGGCGCTGCCGTGGCCGGGGAGCGCATCATGAGCGCGACCCCATCCCTGCACGCGCGCGTCGAGCGCTACCTTGCCGAGCGTCGCCGCCTGGGCTTCAGTCTGCGCAGCCCGGCTTACGCCTTGCGCGGTTTCGCGCGCCACGTTCAGTCCATCGGTCACCGCGGACCGTTGACGGTGGAGGTCATGACCGACTGGGCACGGCGCGACAGCCACGGCAGCAGTGATCCGCACACGTGGGCGCGGCGGCTCAAGAACTTGCGTTCGTTCACGCGCTGGATGCAGCAATTCGAGCCACGCACCGAGGTTCCCGACGACGCGATCTTCGGTCGCCTACCTGAACGGCAGGCGCCGCACATCTACAGCCAGGACGAGATCGTCGACCTGCTGGCCGCCGCACGGCGGCTTGGCCCAACGTCGGGCTTGCGCGGAATTATCTTCGAGACACTGTTCGGCCTGATCGCCTGTACGGGGCTGCGGATCTCCGAGGCACTGGCGTTGCGCGACGAGGACGTCGACCTCACACGCGGCATGCTCACCATCCACCAGACCAAGTTTGGCAAGTCGCGCCAGGTGCCCTTGCACCCCAGCACGATCAAGGCGCTGCGCCGTTATCGGTCAGGACGTGATCTGTCCGGCGAGTCCGCGCAGGAGGACGCCCCCTTCTTCATCGGCACGCGCGGTCGACGGCGGGGACTGCCACTGGGCGAGCGCCAGGTACATCGCGTCTTCGAAGAATTGCGTGAGCACTTGGGCTGGCGAAACCGTGGGACTCACCACGCCCCGCGCATCCACGATCTGCGGCACACCTTCGTCGTGCACCGCATTATGCGGTGGCACGCGCAGGGCGTCGATATCGATCAGGCGATGCTGTCGCTGTCGACCTACGTGGGGCACGCCATGGTCACCAACACCTACTGGTACCTCTCGGCTGTTCCGGAATTGATGGGGCTCGCCGCAGAGCGCTTTGAGTCGTTCATGGCGCAGCCGGAGGTCCCAGATGCGTAATTCCACCGCACCCAAGCCACCGTCATTCGCCTCACTCGTACAGCAGTTCTTCACCGAGTACCTGGTCGCACAGCGTGCGGTCAGCCCACGCACAGTAGCCTGCTACCGCGACGCGTTGACGCTGTTCCTTGACTTCGCCAGCCGCAAGCTAGGCAAGGCCCCGACTGCGCTGCGTTTGGTCGACATCCAGCCCGAACTGATCCTGGCGTTCCTGGACCATCTGGAGCACGAGCGGCACAACTCGATTCGCAGCCGAAACCTGCGGCTGACCGCACTGCGCACATTCCTGAAGTTCGCGGGTCGACGTGATATAGCCTCGCTGCACATTTTAGAGCGAGCACTGGCAGTACCGATGAAACGCTTCGAACGACCGATGCTTGGCTTCCTCACCCGCGAGGAGATGATGGCGCTCCTGGGCCAACCGGGGTCGGCCTGGTCTTCGCAGCGTGACCATCTGCTGCTGGCTATGCTCTACAACACCGGCGCGCGTGTGTCCGAGATCATCGGCCTGCGTGTGGTCGATGTCGTACTCGAAGGAGCTGCTTGCGTTCACCTGCAAGGCAAGGGACGCAAACAGCGATCAGTGCCGCTATGGAAGACGACCGTGCTGGAGATTCGCGCCTGGTTGCGACGCAACCCGCACCTGCATGCTGAAGCGGCCTTGCTACCCAACCGCGACGGATGCGCGATGACGCGCTGGAATGTCGGACAGCGGCTTGATCTTGCCGTCGCGCGCGCGGCTGCCAACCTGCCCAGCCTCGCCGGCAAGCAGGTCTCTCCGCACACGCTGCGCCACACCACGGCGATGCATTTATTGCAGTCAGGCGTGCCCTTCAACGTGATTGCGCTGTGGCTCGGACACGAGAGTACCAACACCACCCACCGCTACGTCGAGGCAGACCTCGCGATGAAGGAGAAGGCGCTCGCCCGGCTGGAAGCACCAGCCACCAAGATAAGGCCGTTCCGCGCGTCCGATGCACTCATGCGGTTCCTGCAGACGCTGTAACTATGCAAAGCTCCGCCAGCTCCCGGCCCCCTGCGCGGTAGAGCTGGCGCCACCCTTCGAAACAACCTACACATAGTTGAGATCTACACATAGGGGTCGAACCCGGTCCTTGAACAGAGCGCAGTTGGTGACCTGATCGAGGTTGCCATCCAGCCAGGTCTCAAAATGGACTGGCGCTCGCTTTCCAGCGAGATCTTCGCCGCTTCGTCGAAGCTTGCCTGCGCCCCCGGAACATCCGACAATGCGGGCGGTCGCGAGGAGGGGTAGCGTCCCAATCCTCCGCGCAAAGAAAAATGACATAAGGCACCACGCGAAGGAGGGTTTCCGATGGCGCTCGGCATCACCGGCATTGTCGTCTCGCTTGCCCTGCTGATCTTTCTGGCCTATCGCGGCTGGAAC
>DASQFA010000149.1:0-13853 GCA_035633375.1 Rubrivivax sp. | reverse complement strand
GAACACCAAGGTGCCCTGGTAGTTGTTCTCGTGCGCGGCCGCATGGATGCGCAACAGCCACTTGCGCGCCTCGCTCGCCGGCAACGACCGTTGCAGCACCGCGGTCGGGTTCGCCTGGGCCAAAGGCATGGCGGCCAGCAGCAGCCCCAAGGCGATGACCTGCCGCCTCGGCGACGCCGTGAAAGACGCGTGCATCAGGTTCAGCGTTCGAATGCCACGGTGGCGATGCTGCGCCCGGCCCCGCCGGGCAAGGAGCCCGGCAACGCCGTGCCGTAGTCGCGGTGCGCCTGCAGGTAGCGGTCAAGCTGGGCATCGCGCACGATGCGAGTTCCTTGCGCCGTGGCCTGCGGCACTGGCGGCGTGGGCAGCGTGTTGTCGGCTACCACGGCGGCGGCAGGGGCCACGGCCAGCGCAGGCGACGGCCCCGCACCGCCAGACGGGCCGAGCGAGACCACCAGCACCGTGGCCAACGCCATCACGCCCGCCGCAAGGGCGGCGGGCATGACCCACGGCGTGCGTCTGGAAGGGCGGGCAATGGCCTGCGCCTGGGCCGGCAAGGGCTGCGGCGCCGGCAGTGCAGGTTCTTCGGCCAGCCGCGAATGCAAGCGCGCCAGGAAAGCCTGGTCACGCCCGGGTGGGCTGGCCAGGTCCTCGCTGCGTAACACGTCGCCGATCAGTTGGTAGGCATGCCAGCTGCGCCGGGCCTCGGACTCGGGCTCGCCCCATGCCGCACAGCCACTGCCGACATCGGCACTGTCGAGCTCGCCATCGGCCAGCGCCGACATCAGCCAGCCCGGCCGGTTTGTATTCGCGGGAGAGTCAGGGTTCATGTGTCGCTCCTTGGCATGGCCTACCAGCGCTTTCCGTCCTTGGCCTCGATGTGGGGCCGCAACCGCTCGGCAATGGCCTCGCGCGCCCGGAAGATGCGCGAGCGCACGGTTCCGATCGGGCAATCCATGGCTTCGGCGATCTCTTCATAACTGAGTCCTTCGATCTCGCGCAAGGTGATGGCCTGGCGCAGATCCTCGGACAGGGCTTCGATGGCCGCGTTCACCGTGGCGGCAATCTCCTTGCTCGCCAGCAGTGATTCGGGTGTCTCGCCGTCGGTTAGTTCAGTCTCACGGCGGGAAGTTTCGTCATCTTCTTCGCGCACGGCGAGCGCGGCCTCGGTGATGACCGGGTCGCGCTTCATGTCGCTGAGCGCCTTCTTGGCCGAGTTCACCGCAATGCGGTATAGCCAGGTGTAGAAGGCACTCTCGCCGCGAAACTGCGGCAGCGCCCGATAGGCGCGGATAAAGGTCTCCTGTGCGATGTCCTGCACCAGGTCGGTGTCGCGCACCATGCGTGCGATCAGGCGCTCGATGCGCCGCTGGTACTTGACCACCAGCATCTCGAAGGCGCGCACGTCGCCGCCCTTGAAGCGCTCGACCAGCAGTGCATCGGCGTCGGCGGCGTTCATGCCGCAGGCAACGACCCGCCTGGTGCTGCCGGCTCGGCGGCCCAGCTCGGCAGCGAATGCAATGCCACTCGCAAGGCGGGCCACGAACCACCGGCATCCCGGCTGGACAGCGGCAACCACTGTGGCCACGGTGGCCACCGCCCGCCGCTCGGCGCCGCCGGGCAAAAACGCACCAGCATCCAGCTGCCGAAATCCAGCATCAATGTCACCCGGCCGGTCTGCGCGCTGCCACCCGGCGCAGCCACCGACCAGGCCGCGGCGTCCCAGATCAGCAGCCGTGCGGGCCGGAGCAGCCCGCGCGCGGCGCACGCGGCCGCGGCCAGCGCAGATGCCAGGCTGCCCAGCCAGACCGCCAGGCCGCCATCGAGAAGCCGAGCGCCGCCCCAGTAGACGAACACGAATGCCGCCAGCGCATACAGCAGCAGCTGCGCGAATCGCCAAGGCCCGGCGCCGCAGGACAAGGCCTGGACAGGTGGGGCAACGCGCATGCGCGGCGAGGTGGGCGACTTCAGGCGCGGCGGAAGACCAGCGTGCCGTTGGTGCCACCGAAGCCGAAGTTGTTCTTCACCGCCCAGTCGATCTTCATGTCGCGCGCCGTGTTGGCACAGTAGTCCAGGTCGCACTGCGGATCCTGGTTGAAGATGTTGATCGTCGGTGGCGAAACCTGGTGGTGCAAGGCCAGCACGGTGAACACCGATTCGATGCCGCCGGCACCGCCCAGCAGATGCCCGGTCATCGATTTGGTGGAGTTCACCACCATGCGCCTCGCATGCTCGCCAAAGGCGAGCTTGATGGCGTTGGTTTCGTTCAGGTCGCCCAGCTGAGTGGAGGTGCCGTGTGCGTTGAGGTACTGGATCTGGTCGGCATTCACACGCGCGTTGCGCAGCGCCGCGCGCATGGCACGCTTCGGCCCATCGACGTTGGGCGCGGTCATGTGGAAGGCATCCGCACCCATGCCGTAACCGGCCAGTTCGGCATAGATCTTCGCCCCACGCCTTTTTGCGTGTGCGTATTCCTCGAGCACGAGCGCACCCGCACCCTCGCCGAGCACGAAGCCGTCGCGGTCGACATCCCAGGGCCGCGACGCGGTCTTGGGGTCGTCGTTGCGCGTGGACAGCGCGCGCGCCGCAGCAAAGCCGCCGATGCCCAGCGGCGAAACCGTCGATTCGGCGCCGCCCGCCACCATGACATCGGCATCGCCATATTCGATCAGGCGCCCGGCCTCGCCGATGCAATGCAGGCCGGTGGTGCAGGCGGTGACGATGGCCAGGTTCGGGCCGGTGAATCCGTACTTGATGGACAGGTGGCCGGAGATCATGTTGATGATCGATGCCGGCACGAAGAACGGCGAGATGCGGCGCGGGCCGCGTTCTCTGTATTCCTGGTGCGTGTGTTCGATCATCGGCAAGCCGCCGATGCCCGAGCCCACCAGGCAGCCGATGCGCTCGGCCGACTCTTCGTTCAGGGCAGCACCCACCGGCAAGCCCGCGTCGACCACCGCCTGCATCGACGCGGCCAGGCCGAAGTGGATGAAGGTGTCCATGTGGCGCGCTTCCTTGCCGTGGATGTAATCCTCGAACTTGAAGCCCTTCACTTCGCCGGCAAAGCGGCAGGTGAAGGCCGCGGGGTCGAAGCGTGTGATCAGGTCGATGCCGCTGCGCCCGGCCACCAGGTTGGCCCAGCCCTCGGCCACGGTGTTGCCCACCGGGCTGACCAGGCCCAGGCCCGTGACGACGACGCGACGACGCGACATGCGCTGAGCGGGTTTCAGGCCTTCTGGTGGCTGGTGGCGTAGTCGATCGCAAGCTGCACTGTGGTGATCTTCTCGGCTTCTTCGTCGGGGATCTCGATGCCGAACTCGTCCTCCAGCGCCATCACCAGCTCTACCGTGTCGAGCGAGTCCGCCCCCAGGTCGGCCACGAAGGCCTTGGCGTTGGTGACGTCGGACTCGGGCACGCCGAGTTGCTCGGCGATGATCTTCTTGACACGTGCTTCGATTTCGCTCATGACTCCTCCAGGAGTGAATTCAACAAACCCGCGGATTCTACCGGTGCGTCCCAACGGCGCCGCGGGGCTTGGACCGGACGCATCAGTTCATGAACATGCCGCCGTTGACGTGCAATTCGGCGCCGGTGATGTAGCCCGCCAGCGGTGACGCGAGAAAGGCCACCGCATGCGCAATCTCTTCGGGTGTGCCCAGGCGCCCCAGCGGAATCTGCTGCAGCAGCGCCGCCTTCTGCGCCTCGGGCAGGCCTTCCGTCATGTCGGTGGCAATGAAGCCCGGCGCAATGCAGTTGACGGTGATGTGGCGGCTGCCCAGTTCGCGCGCCAGCGCACGTGTCATGCCCGCCACGCCGGCCTTGGCCGCGGCATAGTTGGCCTGGCCGGCATTGCCGCTGGCACCCACCACCGAGGTGATGTTGATGATGCGGCCGTAGCGCTGTTTCATCATGCCGCGCATGACCGCGCGGCACAGGCGGAAGACGGCGCCGAGGTTGGTGTCGAGCACCGCGTCCCAGTCCTCGTTCTTCATGCGCATCGCCAGCTGGTCGCGCGTGATGCCGGCATTGTTGACCAGCACCTGCAGCGCGCCGTGTTCCTTGACGATGGCCTCGACCAGCGCATCCGCGGCGGCCTGGTCGTTGACGTCCAGGCAGGCACCGCGGCAGCCCGCATAGGCTGCGAGTGCCTGTGAGATGGCCTGGGCACCGGCCTCGCTGGTGGCCGTGCCGATGACCTTGAAGCCCTGCGCCGCCAGCGTGACCGCAATCGCCCGGCCGATGCCGCGCGACGCACCGGTGACCAGCGCCACCTGCGCTTGCGCAATGGATACGCTGTCGTCGCTCACGAGGCACGCTGCGCGCTGCGCGCCGCGGTGCGAGCGTCTTCGAGCGGCCGCGCCAGGCTCAACTGAAAACCTCCGCGCCGCGCTGCGGTGCGGGCCATGTGCGTCGGCCGGATCAGGATCAGGCTCATGCCACCATGTCCATGCATTCGAGCAGCGATGCCGGATCGAAGACGCTGCCGGTGTGCAACTCGGCGTCGATGCGCCTGACCATGCCGGTCAGCACCTTGCCGGGGCCGCATTCGAGCACGTGCGTCAGCCCGCGCTGGCGCAGGGCCTGCACCACCTCGACCCAGCGCACCGGGCCGAAGGCCTGGCGGTACAGCGCGTCGCGGATCGCGTCCGGGTCGGATTGCACCGCCACGTCGACGTTGTTCACGAGCGCCAGGCGAGGCGCCGAGAAGCTCACCGCGGCCAGGCGCTCGCGCAGCGCCTCGGCGGCCGGGCGCATCAGCGAGCAATGGAACGGCGCCGACACCGGCAGCGGCACGAAACGCTTGGCGCCCATGGCCTTGAGCACCTCGCGCGCCTTGTCGACACCGGCCTGCGAGCCGGAAACGACGATCTGCCCGGCATCGTTGAAATTGGCAGCTTCGACGACCTCGCCGCTTTCGGCCATGGCCTTGGCGCAGCCTTCCGTCACCTGCGCGGCATCGAGCCCCATCACGGCGGCCATCGCGCCCGTGCCCACGGGCACCGCCTGTTGCATGGCCTGGGCACGAAAACGCACCAGCGGCAGCGCATCGGCCAGGCTCAGCACGCCGGCCGCCACCAGCGCGCTGTACTCGCCCAGCGAATGTCCGGCCACCGCCGCAGGTTCGGCGCCGCCTTCGGCGCGCCAGGCGCGATAGCAGGCGATGCCGGCGCACAGCATCACCGGCTGCGTGTTCGTGGTCAGGTCGAGCTCTTCCTTCGGCCCTTGCTGGATGAGTTGGCGCAGGTCCTGGCCCAGGGCCTGCGAGGACTCGTCCAGCGTGTCGCGCACGGCAGGGTGCTCGCTCCACGCGTCGAGCATGCCCACCGACTGCGAGCCTTGCCCGGGGAAAACGAATGCGAACGAAGCCATGGCGCGATGAGGTCCGGTCAGGGTCAGAAGTCGAGCAGCACCGCACCCCAGGTGAAGCCGCCACCCACGCCTTCGAGCATCACGCAGTGGCCGCTGCGGATGCGCCCGTCGCGCACGGCCAGGTCCAACGCCAGCGGGATGGAGGCGGCCGAGGTGTTGCCATGCGCATCCACCGTAACGATGACCTTGTCCATCGGCAGCTTCATCTTGCGAGCAGAGGCCTGCATGATGCGGATGTTGGCCTGGTGCGGAATCAGCCAGTCGAGTTGTGCGATGCCGCGGCCTGCCTTGTCGAGCACGGCCCGCGCGGCACTGTCGAGCACGCCCACCGCCAGCTTGAACACAGCCTGGCCGTCCATCCTGAGCAGCGGGTTTCCCAGGATCTTGCCGCCGGTCACGGTGCCGGGCACGCACAGGATGTCGACGTGGCGGCCATCGGCATGCAGCTCGGTGGCCAGGATGCCTGGCGCAGCGCTGGCTTGCAGCACCACCGCACCGGCACCGTCGCCGAAGAGCACGCAGGTGCCGCGGTCGTTGAAGTCGAGGATGCGCGAGAACACTTCGGCACCGATCACCAGCGCCTTGCTCGCCGCGCCGCTGCGCATCATCGAATCGGCCACCGTCAGCGCATACACGAAGCCCGAGCACACGGCCTGCAGGTCGAAGGCCGCACAACCGTGCACGCCGAGCTTTTGCTGCACGATGCACGCGGTCGCAGGAAACACCATGTCCGGTGTGGAGGTGGCGACGATGATCAGGTCGATGTCTTCGGCGCGGCAGCCTGCCGCCTCGAGCGCATGGCGCGCCGCATGCACCGCCAGGTCGCTGGCGTTGACGCCGTCGTCGGCAAAATGGCGCGCACGGATGCCGGTGCGTTCGACGATCCAGTCGTCGCTGGTCTCGATGCCCTGCAGCGCGAGCTGTCGCACCAGATCGGCGTTGCTCAGACGGCGAGGCGGCAGATAACTGCCTGTGCCGACGATTCGCGAGTGAGGTAGAGGAGTGGTCTTCATGCGGCTTGGGCGCTGCCGCCGGCATCGACCGGTTGCGGGTACGCCGGCATGACCGCATCGCGGCTCAATGCAATGCGATCACGCACACGGTCTGTCAGGCGGTTGCGGGCCGCATCATAAGCCCGCCTCAGCGCCTGCTCGAAGGCGAAGGCATCAGCCGAACCGTGGCTCTTGAAGACCAGGCCGCGCAGCCCGAGCAGCGCAGCCCCGTTGTAGCGGCGCGGGTCGACGCGGTGCTTGAGGCGCCTGAGCACGGGCAAGGCCACCAGCGCGGCCAGCTTGCTGAAGGCACCGCGCGTGAACTCCTGGCGGATGAAATCGGTGAGCATCGTCGCCAGCCCCTCGGCCGACTTCAGCAGCACGTTGCCGACGAAGCCGTCGCACACCACGATGTCGGTGGTGCCTTTGAAGATGTCGTTGCCTTCGACGTTGCCGTGAAAGTTGAGCTGGCCGTCGGCGGCTGCGCTGCGCATCAACTCGGCCGCACGCTTGATCGTCTCGCTGCCCTTGATGGCCTCCTCGCCGATGTTCAGCAGCCCCACGCTGGGCTCTTCCTTGCCGTCCACCGCCGACACCAGGGCGCTGCCGAGCATTGCAAACTGCAGCAGGTGCTCGGCCGTGCAATCGACGTTCGCACCCAGGTCGAGCACGGTGGTGTAGCCATCGACGCGGTTCGGCATGACGGTGGCAATCGCCGGGCGGTCGATGCCGTCGAGTGTCTTGAGCAGGTAGCGCGCCACGGCCATCAGCGCACCGGTGTTGCCGGCCGAGACGCAGGCCTGGGCAGCCGGCGCGGCTCCGTCGTTGCCGATCAGTTGGCTGATGGCCACGCGCATCGAAGAGTCCTTCTTGCGCCGCAACGCGACCTCGATCGGGTCGTCCATCGTCACCACCTCGCGGGCTTCGACCAGCCGGCAGCGCGCCCAGCTGCGCGCCGGCTCGAGCGCCGTGGTCATGCCCACGAGCACCAGTCGAGCCTGCGGGTGGCTGTCGAGGAAGGCACGGCAGGCGGGCAGGGTCACCGCCGGGCCATGGTCACCGCCCATGCAGTCCACGGCGATGCAGACCTCGCTGAGGGGTTCGGGGGCGATGGGGTGTGTCACGGATAGGCCCACAGGCCCGCGCGGGCGACCATCATGGCCGGAGACCCGAAACGGTGCGCCGGGCGCCAACGGTAGGTGAAGATGCCACCGCGCGCAAGCGCGGTGCGGCATTCATCGCCACGCAGCCAAGCCAGACGGCGTGCGGCTGCACTCAGCTGCGGCAACCGATACCTCGAAACGCGCCACGTCGGCCAGCAGGGCAAGGCGCAACGCGCCAAGGCCTGGATATCAGGCGTCGGCCTTCGACTTCAGCACCTTGCGGCCGCGGTAGAAACCGGTGGGGCTGATATGGTGGCGCAGATGCACTTCACCGGTGGTCGGCTCGATGGCCGTGCCGGGCTGGCTCAACGCGTTGTGTGAGCGATGCATGCCGCGCTTTGAAGGCGACTTCTTGTTCTGCTGAACTGCCATGTATGGACTCCTGCGGGCGCGGCCCGCTCGCGGCACGAAAACACCGTGCCGGGAAAAGCCCGTGAGTGTATCACTCGCCCCCGGTTCGAGCTGCGCATCCGGGCTCAGTTCGGCTTGCCGCCAGCCTTGTCGCTGCGGCGCAGCGCCGCCAGCGCTGCAAACGGGTGGGCCTGCGGCCCGTCTGCTGCAAGCCCGGCCGATGCATCCGACATCGGCAACGGCAGCGGGCATTTGTCGTGCCGCGGTATCAGCGGCAGCGCCAGGATCAGCTCGTCTTCCACCAGGGCGAGCAGGTCCAGCCACGGCACCAGGGCCAGCACGTCCTCGTCGCTGTCCTCGTCGAGCGCTTGTGCCTGATCCTCACCGTGCACGAATCGGAACGTGGGCTGCACATCCAGGTGGACGGTCATCGGCTGCAGGCAGCGCTGGCAGGTCAACTGCAAAGCCGTGCTGGCATGCAGGTGCAGGCGGATCTGATCGTCGCCGGCAGACGCGGCGCGCCGCTCGCCCGTTGCCGACCAGCACACCGACTGCGCCGAGCCGTCCTTGCCCACCGGCAACGCGTCCTGCAACAAGCGCGACAGTTCGGCCAACGGCCAGTCGCCCGTCAAGCGGCCGGCGGCGAGCGCGAAGGCCGCCACGTCCAGGCGCCGCGGGTCAGTCGGGCGTGCTGGGCTCATCGCGCACAAGCCGCGGCGTGGCAGCAAACGTGGCGGCAACCCGGCTGGCTCATCTGCGCAGTGTATCGGCAGCCCGGCTGCTGCAACCCCGGATGGGACAATCGCCACATGCTCGTCAACCCGACACTCATTCTGGCTTCGACATCGCGCTACCGGCGCGAGCTTCTGACACGTTTGCGCCTGCCCTTCGAGGTGCTGGCGCCGCAGGTCGCCGAAGACCCGCAGCCCCACGAGACACCGCCGGCATTGGCGCTGCGGCTGGCATTGGCCAAGGCCCATGCCGTGGCAGCACAGCGCCCGAACGCCATCGTCATCGGCTCCGACCAGGTGGCGGATTTGCAGGGCGACGCGCTCGGCAAACCCGGCACGCACGAGCGCGCGGTGCAGCAACTGCGCCGCCTGCGCGGCCAGACGGTGCTGTTTCACACCGCCGTGGCCGTTGTGCGCACCGACACCGGCTTCGAACGTGCGTCGCTGTCGAGCGTGAAGGTGGTGTTTCGCGCGCTCAGCGATGCCGAGATCGAACACTACCTCTGCACAGAACAGCCCTACGATTGCGCCGGCAGCGCGAAGTGCGAGACGCTCGGCATCGCGCTGCTCAGCGCGATCGAGTCCGACGACCCCACGGCACTGATCGGTCTGCCGCTGATACGCACCTGCGAGTTGCTGCGCCTGGCCGGCATCGACCCGCTGCGTGTCGGCACGGCATGAGCGTGCCGGGCCATCCCCGACGAGAGCACCCGTCGGCCGGCGCCGAACCCTTCGCGGAGGGCACCGTCTGCGGCCAGTTGCTGCTGGTGCCGAACACGCTCGACCTGGGCAGCGAACCGGTGGATGTGCAGCAGGTGCTGCCGTTGGGCGTGCTGCAGCGCGCCGCCCGACTGGGCCACTGGCTGGCCGAGGATGCACGCAGCACACGCGCCTTTCTGAAGCGGGTGCATGCCGTGGTGCCCTTGCGCCTGGCCCTGCAAGAAATCCGCATCCGCGAGCTGCCACGCCCGCAAAAGGGTTCTGCGCGTAGCGCAGGCAGTGCCTCGCCGGCCCCACAGCCCGGCCAGGGAGTCTGGCGCGATCTACTGGCGCCTGCCTTGGCAGGCCAGGACATGGGCCTCATTTCGGAAGCCGGCCTGCCGGCCGTGGCCGACCCCGGCGCGGCGCTGGTTGCCGCGGCGCATGCCCTGTCGATCGAGGTCGTGCCGCTGGCAGGCGCGAGTTCGTTGCTGCTGGCATTGGCCGCCAGCGGCCTGAACGGGCAGAGCTTTGCGTTCGTGGGCTACCTGCCCCAGGATGCCACCGGCCGGGCCTCCCGCCTGAGGGAATTGCAGGCCATCTCCCGGCGTGCGGGACAGACCCAGTTGCTGATCGAAACGCCCTACCGCAACGCTGCCCTGCTGGAGGCACTGCTGGCGCAGCTGAGCGACGACACGCGCCTGTCGGTGAGTTGCGGGCTGACCCTGCGCGAGGGCTGGACACGCACCGACCGCATTGCCAGGTGGCGCCAGCAACCCAGCACGATGCCTGACCGCGTGCCCGCGGTATTTGCCTTCCTCGCGGACTGAAGCAGCCGCGGGCTCAGGGAGCCTTTAGCAGAGCTTCAGGCCGGCCCTGCAGCGCGACTGCGTGCGCAGTGCACGCAGCCACGTCCTCAGGCCGCCCCGCCGCCGAGCAGCGTGGCTGTCTTTTTCTTTGTGCGGATATTGGGCGACACGTGGCGCGCCAGCGGAGCGACGGCGCTCTTCGCGGCATCCCAGGTGGGGGCTCCCGAGCCCGAGGGCTCGTAGGGTTTGTCGAAGAACGGGTCGCTGCTGCGCGGCGCCGGGGGGCGCCAGTTCGGCCGCTCGGTGGAGCGCTCGGTCGCGTGCTCGGCCACAGGCCGGGCAGCGCCGTCGTCGAAGTTGCGGCGCGGCCGGCGCGCACGCTCGTCTTCGATCTCGAAGGCTTCGATCTCGATCTTCTTTTTGATGAGCCTTTCGATGTCCGAGACCAGGCGCACATCGTCGCGCGACACCAGCGTCACGGCCAGCCCGGATGCACCGGCACGGCCGGTGCGGCCGATGCGGTGCACGTAGTCCTCTGCATTGAAGGGCACGTCGAAATTGAACACCGCGGGCAGATCGACAATGTCCAGGCCACGCGCCGCCACGTCCGTGGCCACCAGCACATCGACTTCGCCGCGCTTGAAGGCGTCGAGCGCCTTGAGACGCTCGTCCTGCGACTTGTCGCCGTGCAGCGCCGAGGTGTTCAGCCCGTCGCGCTCGAAAGAGCGCGCCAGCCGCGCCGCGCCGAGCTTGGAATTGACGAAGACCAGCGCCTGCGCCAGCGAGCGTTGCCGCAGGATCTGCCGCACCACTTGGCGCTTGTCGTCGTCGGCCACGCTGTAGAAATGCTGCTCGACGTTGGTGGCCGTGGCGTTGGGGCGCGCCACCTCCACCGTCAAGGGGTCTTGCAGGTAGCTTTGCGACAGCCGCCTGATCTCGGGCGAGAAGGTGGCCGAGAAGAGCAGCGTCTGCCGCTGCTTGGGCAGGTAGGACAGGATGCGCTGCAAATCAGGCAGGAAGCCGATGTCGAGCATGCGGTCGGCTTCGTCGAGCACCACGTACTCGACCTGGTTGAGTACGCAGTTCTTGGCTTCGATGTGGTCGAGCAGACGCCCGGGTGTGGCCACCAGCACCTCGACACCGGCCTTCAATTGCAGCGTCTGCGGCTTCATGTCGATGCCGCCGAAGACCACCGCGGTGCGCAGCTTGGTATGGCGCGCATAACCCAGGATGTTGGCCGCCACCTGGTCGGCCAGCTCGCGCGTGGGCGTGAGCACCAGCGCACGCACCGGGTGGCGCGCCGGCGACATGCTGGTGTTTTCGTGGCGCAGCATCTTCTGCAGCAGCGGCAGCGAGAAGGCCGCGGTCTTGCCGGTGCCGGTCTGGGCCGCGCCCATCACGTCGCGCCCGTCCAGCACCAGCGGAATGGCCTTGGCCTGGATCGGCGTCATCGACGCGTAGCCTTGCTCTGCGACAGCGCGCAGCAACTTGGCATCGAGCGGGAGGGTGTTGAACAGCGGCGGTGCTACGACCTCGGCGCTGGCGGCGGTATCGGCGTGTGGGGTGTCATTCATTCAATTGTGATTATCGCCCATGCACGGCCCGAACAGGCCCGACAGCCGAGACACCGCCGCCTTGACCTGCCCAGACGCGCCCCGCCCGCAGCGCGCGCAGCTTACTTGGGCCCCATGCCCTTCAGGCCCGATGAGGCATCCGGCCCGCCCGATGCCCCGGACGCCGGCGCGCTGGCTGCGGCCGCGGGCACGCCCACCGCGGCCGGCGCGGATGCGGCGAACTTGCCGATGTATTCGATCTTTCCCGCATCACGCAGGGCCTTCAGGTCCTTGGCGAGAATCTCGCGCCTGCGTTCGTTCAGCAGGAACTGCTCTATGGCCGGCCTGGCCTGCTCCAGCGTCACCGGCTGCAAGCTGGAGCCGGCCAGCACGATGACCTGCGCACCCGTCGGCGACGCATTCAGCATGGCTTGCCCATCCTTCATGGCGCCAAAGTTGGCAAGGCTGCGCAAGGGCAGCTGCTCCGCCGCGCGCACGGCCTGGTTGGCGGAGAAGGCGAACCCTGCGGCCTTCAGGGATTCAACGAACTCGGCGACGTTGCGCGAGGCTTCGAGTTTTTCTTTCAACAGCGGTATCTGCTCGGCCTTGGCCTCGATACTGATCTCCTGCAGGTTGTAGACACGCCGGCCCTTGAACAACGCCGGCTGCTCGTCATAGTACTTGGCGATCTCTTCGGGCGTGGGCGTGCTGGCCGCTTCGCCTGCCTTGTCGAGATAGGCGCGCGACACGATTTCCCGCTTGGCGGCCTCGATCTGCTGCAACACGCGCGGTTCGCGGTCGAGCTTCAGTTCGATGGCCTTCTGCGCTGCCAGCTCCTGGTCAATGAGTCGCTCGAGGATCTGCTTCGAGGCCGCCTCGGCCTGCTCCGGCCTCAACCCGCGCTGCTGCTGCAGCACCTGGTTGATCTGCTGGACCGTGATGTCTTCACTGTTGACCTTTGCCGCGGCCTGGGACGCATCGCCGCCCTTCTTCTTTTCGTCACACCCCAGCCCCAGGAGCGCTGCAGTCAGGATGGCGGCCACGCACGCCGCGCGAGATGGCTGAAACGGATGGTTCGAGGACTTCACTGTTCGTCTCCTTCGGCGGCTTGCCCAGCTATGGCGCAGTACCCCGCCCGGGCTTGCGCAGAACGCCCTGCTGCAAGCGCCTGTAAAAGTGTAAGCGCCAAGCCATGCGGGTCTGCCGGTCGCGGCTTGCGATCCTGCACCTCGCTCGGATGTCGGTCTGGAAGAAACCAAGTGTCCGGTGTCAAGTGCGCAGGCCACCGCCATGCTGCACAACCTCGACGAATCGATGGCTCAGCACTTCACGCCCACGTGCAGCGCCACCACGCCGGCGCTGAGGTTGTGGATATCGACATGACCGAACCCGGCAACTTTCATCAGTGCCTTCAGTTCCTGCTGCGACGGGTGCATGCGGATCGACTCTGCCAGGTAGCGATAGCTCTCGCTGTCGCCGGCCACCCACCGCCCCAGCCGCGGCAGGATGTTGAAGGAATACCAGTCGTAGGGCTTGCGCAGCGCCTCGGCCACGTGCGAGAACTCCAGCACCAGCAGCCGCCCGCCCGGGCGCAGCACGCGGCACATCTCGGCCAGGGCGCGGTCCTTGTGCGTCATGTTGCGCAAGCCGAAGGCGACGCTCGCCAGATCGAAGCTCTGGTCGCGGAACGGCAGGTGTTCGGCATCGCAGGCGCTGCTCGGCAGCACCAGGCCGTCGTCGAGCAGCCGGTCGCGGCCGGCACGCAGCATCGCCTCGTTGATGTCGGTGTGCACGACCAGGCCGCTCGCACCCACTTGGCGTGCGAAGACACGCGTCAGGTCGCCCGTGCCGGCCGCGATATCGAGCACGCGCTCAGCCGGGCGCACGTTCGCCACCGCCACCGCATAGGCCTTCCAGGCACGGTGCGCACCCAGCGACATCAGGTCGTTCATCAGGTCGTACTTCGACGCCACCGAGTCGAAGACGCCGCGCACGCGCTGCGCCTTGTGCGCATCGTCGACGCTCTGGAAGCCGAAATGGGTTTGCGGCACGTGCGTCACCAACACTCAATGCGATGTGCCACAGGCCGAGCCCGCGGGGCCGGCCATCGGCGCGTCGCGTCCGACACCGGCTGCAGCCAGGCGTTCCTCGTAGCGGCGCCAAAGCTCGGCCTGCTCGCTGCCCA
>DASQFA010000148.1:0-7686 GCA_035633375.1 Rubrivivax sp. | reverse complement strand
CTGGACACGCAGGTGCTTGCCCGCGAAGTCGAAGCTCTGGCCACCATGGCTGCGCGCAAGCACCTCGCGCCAGATGCGGATGAACTCGGCAGATTCCTCGTAGCGCTCGGCGTGGCCCAGGAACTGGCCGTCGCCGGCCAGTTCGTCGGCATCGCCGCCGGTGACCAGGTTGACCAGCAGCCGCCCGCCGGACAGGCGGTCGAGCGTGGCCGCCATGCGAGCCGACTGCGTCGGCGCCACCAGGCCGGGGCGCAGCGCCACCAGGAACTTCAGCTGCCGCGTGGCGTCGATCAGGCTCGCCGCCAGGATCCACGAGTCCTCGCAGGAACGGCCGGTGGGGATGAGCACGCCTTCGTAGCCCAGGCTGTCGGCGGCGATGGCGATCTGCTTGAAGTAGGCGAAGTCGGCCACGCGCGCCCCCTTCGAGGTGCCGAGGTAGCGCGAATCGCCGTGCGTGGGAATGAACCAGAGGATCTTCATCGGGGTGTCCTTGCAAAGGGTTCAGCGCGCCAAGGCCAGGGCCTGGCCCGGTTGCCAGACGATGTCGGCCACGCGGATCGGTTTGGGGATCAGGCCGAGCTGCAGGAAGCTGTCGGCCACGCGCTGCTGCTCTTCCACCAGGGCCGGTGTCAGCGGCCCCACCGGCGAGGGCTGACGCCGCTCGAGGAAGCGGTGCACGGTGGCCAGGCCCAGGCCGGCGAAGTCGGCAAAGCGCTGCGCGGTGTCCTTGCGGCTCGCCTGCACGTAAGCGTCGGTCTCAGTCAGCGCGGCGAACAGCGCACGCAGCGTCGGCTGACTGCCGGCCAGCGTGCGTGAGGCCAGGTAGAAGGTGTTGTTGCCCGTCAGCCCGCGGCTTGTGGCCAGCACGCGCACCTGGCCGTCGACCTCGGCCGCGGCGTAGTACGGGTCCCAGATCACCCAGGCATCGACCGCGCCGCGCTCGAAGGCAGCGCGCGCATCGGCCGGCGGCAGGTAGACCGGCTGGAAGTCGGACCATTGCAGGCCGGCCTTCTTCACCGCCTGCACCAGCAGGAAATGCGCGCTCGAGCCCTTCTGCAGCGCGATGCGCCGTCCCTTCAGGTCGGCCAGAGTCTTCAGACTCGAATCGGGCTTGACCAGGATCGCCGAGCTGTCGGGCTTGGGCGGTTCGGCGCCGACGTAGAACAGATCCTTGTTCGCGGCCTGCGCAAACACCGGCGGCGAATCACCGGTGGCGCCAAAGTCGACACTGCCCACCGCCAGCGCTTCCAGCAGCTGCGGCCCGGCCGGGAACTCAACCCAGACGATCTTGCTGGCAGGCAGACGCTTTTCCAGCAAGCCCAGGCTCTTCAGCAGCGCCAGGTTCAGCGAGCCTTTCTGAAAGCCGATGCGCAATTGCGGCAATGCCTGGTCCTGGGCCCGCGCCAAGCCCCACCAGCTGGCAGCGGTAACCGCCAGCAGACTCAACACGATGCGACGCGTGGGTTGCAACGAAGTCTTCATGAGTGGCTCCTTCACTTCGCCAGCGCGGTCTGCGCCGCGCCGGGCAGTGCATCGTCGATGCGGATCGGCTTCGGGATCAGCCCCAGCGCAAGAAAGGCGTCGGCGATCTTCTGCTGCTCGGCCGTCACCGCCGGGGTCAGCGGCACGACGCCGAACTGGTAGCGCTGCAGGCTGAGTTCGACGACGACCGGGTCCAGGCCCTGCAGCGGCGCGATGACCGACGCGGCCTGCTTCAGGTTGGCCTTGAGCCAGCGCCCCTGCGCCACCGTGTCCTCGAACAAGGCCTGAACCACCTGCGGGTACTTTTCGGCATAGCCGCGCTCGGCCAGGTAGTAGGCGTAGTTGTTGACCAGGCCACGACCGTCGACCAGGATGCGCGCGCCGCTTTGCTTTTCCACCGCCGCCAGGAACGGGTCCCAGATCGCCCAGGCATCGACCGCGCCTCGCTCGAAGGCGGCACGCGCGTCGGCTGGCGGCAGGAATGTGGGCTGGATGTCGCTGTACTTCAGCCCGGCCTTCTCCAGCGCCTTGACCAGCAGGTAGTGCACGTTGCTGCCCTTGTTGAGGGCGACCTTCTTGCCCTTGAGGTCGGCCACCGACTGGATCGGCGAGTCCTTGGCCACCACGATGGCCTCGGCCTCGGGTGCGGCCGGGTCGTTGCCGATGTAGACGAACTTCGCGCCGGCGGCCTGCGCGAAGATCGGTGGCGCCTCGCCGACGAAGCCGACATCGACGGCGCCGACGTTCAGCCCTTCCAGCAGCTGCGGGCCGGCCGGGAATTCCACCCACTTGACGGCCACGCCGAGCGGCGCCAGCCGCTTTTCCAGCGTGCCTTGCGACTTCTGCAGCGTCAGCAGGCTGGCCGATTTCTGGAAGCCGATGCGCAACTGCTCGGGCCTGGTCTGGACCTGCGCGTCGGCCGGCACCAACGCGGCCAGCGCGACGAGGGCGATGAGGGTCAGCGCCAGTGCCAGCCATTGGCCGCGGCGCGAAGGCTCTGGGTTGTCCTGAGGTTGCATGAGTGATTCCGTTTCTTCGGTATCGATGGGCCAAAACAGTCCCCGGCGTCCCCGTGGCTCGGGAAGCTCAGGTCCGCCGGGGACGAATCGCCCCTGCGGGGCGAGGAGACAAAGGGTGGCTGCGGCTCAGGCGCTACATCGCAGCGGCTCCGGCCGAGGCGCAGCACGCTCCAGCAGCGGCGCGAGCGCCCGATCCAGCCGCCGCAGCAGCGCGGCATCCGGGACGTAGCCGCCGGCCTCGTGGGCCACCAGCTGCGCATCGGCGGCAAACACACCGTCGAGAATCGACCGGGCCCCCAGCGCGCACAGCACCGGCTTGAGCGCGTAGTCCAGCGCCAGCAGGTGCGCGCTGCTGCCGCCGGTGGCCAGGGGCAGCACGATCTTGTCGCGCAGCGCCTCGGCCGGCAGCAGGTCGAGGAAGGTTTTCAGCAGGCCGCTGTACGCGGCCTTGTAGATCGGCGTCGCGACGAGCACCACGTCGGCCTGGGCCACCGACTGCAGCGCGGCCTGGATCGCCGGATGCTGCGCATCCGCCGCCAGCAGCGGTTGCGCCGGCAGATCGCGCAACGTGAGGGTCGAAGCCTGACGCACCACCGCCTCCAGGCGGGTCTGCGCGAGTTGCAGCAGCCAGGCCGAGCGCGAACGGGCGGAAGGGCTGCCGGAAAGGGCGACGAGTTGCATCGGTGTCGTGGTGTTGTGAATGAGCTCACGATAGACACTGGCCGCCACAAGTGGAAAGAACGATTGTGTCGTTGCTTATGCGCTTTGCGGCAAAGGGCAGTGCGGGCCAGTCGGGTGGCCGGGTCACGCGTTCGGCCCGGCCGGTATCGGCGTCGGCTTCGCGATGGAAATCCGGGTCGGGCAGCAGATGCGGCAGCGCCCCAACCATGGCGCCGACCACCACCATCACTTCTGGGGACGACTCGTGGCGAGCCTTTGGTTAGCATCCCGCAGCGCTGAAAACGCAGCCCGGGAGGACGACAATGCGCGCAGGAGTTCGAAGCATCCAGCTCGGCAGCAGCACCAACCTGGCGGTGCTGGCACCCATCAAGCCCGGCTTCGCCGACGCGCAGGAAACGGTCACCTACGTGGAGCGGCTGCAGCGCCTGCTTGACGCGCTGCACGCGTCGCGGCAGAACATGCGCGAATCGGAGCTGGTCGAGCCCGCCTTCCCCGACACGATCGGCCGCTTCGGCGTGATCCAGGCCTTCCGCTACGCGATCTGGCCGACGCTGAAGCCGCTGCGCGATGCGCAGCCGCCCGGCCCGCTGAAGGATCCCGGTCCGTTCTACCTGTCGCTGAACGTCAGCTTCGATGGCGGCTGGGAACCGTACATGCGCGTGATCTACCGCGACATCGGCGCGCTGCTCGATGCGCTGTTCTGCCACTGCGAGGGCTACCCCGGCTCGAGCACGGCAAGCTTCGACGAGTATTGCCGCTGGGTGCGCCGCCACGAACTGCCCGCCGGCCTGTACTACACCGACTCGGCGGCGACGCCCGGCGACGCGCACTACGGCGCCAGGATCGAGCGCGAGCAACGGCAGACGACACCTGCCGAAGCCGCCGACCAGGCTGTCGCCGCCGCACACGTCGACCCGCTGGCCAAACGCCTCCAGGACGGCCGAAAGGCGGTGCTCGACGATCCGCTGAACCGGCTGGCGCTGCCGCTGCGCACGCTGAAGGGCCTGTACCGGTTGCTGCCGCTGTTCGCCGGCGGCAACTCTGGCGATGCGCTGGTGCTGCGCCGCTTCGCGCACCTGGCGCTGCGCGAGTTCCGTCAGCTTTTGCGCGAGCTGCCGACGCTGCCGCTGCCGCCCGCGGCCGCGCCGGTGCTGAACATGATTTCCAAGTCGATGGCCGACGAGCTGGCCTGGCTCACCGCGGAAGTGCCAGCCACGCCGCAGCTCGCGGATCGGCTGAGCTTCGACCCCGCTTTGCTGCAGGACACGATGCTCAATCGGGCCGACCGCGTGAGCCACGGCGCACTGGCGATGTACGGCGTTCGCGATGCCGCACAGGCGCGGGCGCTGATCGCATCGCTCGAACCCTTGTGCGGCGCGCCATCGCAGGATGCCGCGGTCCGCCACCTCGTCGCGATCAGCTGGCCCGGCCTGCAGGCGCTGGGCCTGCCGGCGCACCGCCTGGACCGCCTGCCGCCCGAGTTTGCACAGGGCATGGAAGCGCGCAGCGGCATCCTGGGCGACCTTCGTGGCAACCACCCGAACCACTGGTTGCGGCCGCTGCGCCATGGCGCGCCGCCCGGCGTGCCGCCGCGCATCGATCTGGGCGTCGTGCACGTGGTGCTGCTGCTGCGCCTGAACGACCCGTCGAACCCATGCGCCGCGCTGCACCCGCAACTGCTGGCGCGCGCCGAGGCCCTTGCCGCACCCGGCAGCGGCCTCAAGCTGCTGGCGGTGGAAGCGGCGCGCAGCCGCAGCCAGGCCGACGGCAAGCCGGCACGCGACCACTTCGGCTTCGAGGACGGCATCAGCCAACCCACCCCGCACGCGGTGCCCACCGGCGCTGACGAGGTGCTGCCGGGCGAGTTGCTGCTGGGCTTTCGCAATCAGCGCGGCGACGGGCCGCAGCCGCCCCAAGCCGATGATCTGCTCGACCACGGCAGCTTTCTGGTCGTGCGCAAGCTGCAGCAGCGGCTCGACCATCTGGCTGAAGCCCTGCAGGACGCCGCCGATCCGGTCGAAGCCAAGGAGAAGATGCTGGGCCGCCGGAGGGACGGCACGCCCCTGGTCCACGGCGGCAGCGCCACCGACAACGCCTTCGACTACCAGGCCGACCCCGATGGCAGGATGTGCCCGCTGCAATCGCACGTGCGGCGCAGCAACCCTCGCGACGGCCGGCCCTTCATGCCCGATGGCAGGCGCTACATGCCGCGTATCCTGCGCCGCGGCATGTCGTGGGGGCCGGCGGCGACCGAAGAAACACTGCACTCGCCGCGCGGTGTGCTGTTCATGGCCTATTGCGCCAGCATTGCCGAGCAGTTCGAGACGATCCAGGGCTGGATTACCGGCGCCAACAGCAGCGGCGTGTCGTCGGCGCTGGCCGACCCGCTGATGGGCGTGCCGGCGCACGACGACGATCAACGTGTCTTCCGCTACTTCGACGACGCGGGCGAGTTGCAGCGCGTGGCGCTGGGCCGCAAGCCCTTGGTCGAGCTGCAGTGGGGCCTGTACCTGTTCGTGCCCAGCCGCCCGGCGCTGACCGCGCTCGACGCCGTGGCCAAGTCTGCGGCCGGCGAGCAGAAGGCTGCGAGACAGGCCCAACCGGCGCCGCTGGAACAGTGCAGGCAGTGGGTCGAGGATCCGGCCCGCTCCAAGGCACTGTGGGCCGAGATCCGGCGGCAGCCGGGTCAGACGCTGCAGGCCCGGGACTACGGCACGCTGGTGGGCGGCTTCGCCGGCGTGACACAGGCGCTTTACGACAAGGACCGGTCGTGGTCGGTCGCCGGCTACGGCACACGCATGGCCGGCAGCATTGGGCTGAACTATCTCGGGCAGGATTGGTGGACCGCCGAGTACAAGGCGGTCGCGCCGCTGCTGAACCCGCTGATCGACGCGGTCACCGAGGAGATCGCCTTCGACGTCGCCCTGCCTTTCGTGAAGGCGGTCCTGTCCGGCATGGCCCAGCTGCCACAGCCGCGGCCAGGGCACGTGCCGGCCGCGCCGCCGCGCGCGGCGATCGACCTGGTGTCACTCAGCGAAAAGGTGCTGGCGCAACTGTGCCGCAGCTGGTTTGGCCTGCCCGACACCGGCGCCGCGCCGCGCTGGATGCGCGAGGGCGGCTGGACCGAGGCACCGCCCGCTGCGACGGAGCTGCCGCGTTGCCCTGGCAGCATCATGAGTTCGTCGCGCACGATCTTCGCGCCCCACCCCGCCGAGAGCGTGGTCCGGCGCGCGCGCTCGGAGGGCCCGCGCGTGCGTGCGGCGGTGGCGAAGATGATCGACGCCGGCCCCCAGGGCAGCTTGACGCAGCAGATCGTGCGCGAACTGCGAAAGGCCGGCGTGTCGGCCGAGGTCATCGCCCTCAGCGTCGCCGGCATGTTGCTGGGCTTCCCGCCGACGGTGCATGGCAATTTCCTGCGCACGATGCGCACCTGGATCGAGCGCGGCACGCTGTGGCAGCAGCAGCAGGCGCTGGCCGAGTTGCCGCCCGCGAGCTCGGGCACGGCCTATGGTCGGGCGCGCGATGCGCTGCGCCGCCCGTTGCTCGATGCGATGCAGGATGAACCGGTGCCGGCCATGCTGTGGCGTTGCCCGGTCGAGAAAGGCGCAGCAGTGCACGACCCGGCGCGGCGCGTCGTGCTCGGCGTGCAATCCGCGCTGGCTGATCTGCCGGGGCCGCGACACGCCTACGACGAACTGGTGTTCGGCGGCAGCCGCAATCCCGACAGCCCCATCCATGGCCGCCACGCCTGCCCGGGCTACGGCATGGGGGTGGGCGTGCTGCTCGCGCTGCTGGCCGGGCTGTTCGACGCCGGTACGCTGCGGCCCACCGGATCGCCGGTGCTGCTGATGTTGACCCCACCATAAGCGGCATCGCCGTCGCGCAACGCCCGCGCCTGCGCCGCGTGCCAGGGCATGTCCATGCGCGCGAACGCGCCGAGCGCGTCGCCCAGCAGGCGGCGTGCCTCTGCGGGGCAACCTCGGGCCAGGAGGAGTCGCGCTTCGACGCATTGCGTCTGCGCGTGCTCGTGCGCCGACTCGCGCCGCCGCGCGGTGGCATAGGCCGCGTCGGTGTAGCGCTGCGCGAGGTCCAGGCGGCCCTTGCCGGCCCAGTCGAGCGCCAGCGCACGCTGGCTCATCGCCACGCCGAGCCAGTCGCTGCGTCGCGCGCGGCGCAGTGACTGTGCGGCGCAGCGCCGCGCCTCGTCGCCCCGACCCAGCGCGAACAGGCCCTCGCTCAGCCAGCCATGATTGAGCGAGCGGTACAGCCCAGTCTCGCGCGGCGCGAGCCAGGCCGTGGCCTGCTCGATGCGTGCGATGGATTCCGGGCGACGATGCAACTGCCATTCGGCCCAGGCCCCGATGGCCTCGGCGATCGAATACTGCGCCAGGCTGCGCGTGCGCCTTGCGATGCGCACGGATTCGGCGGCAGCGATGCGCGCACGCTCCCAATGGCCACGCCAGAGCAGCACCGCGGCGTGCCAGCCATGGATCGTGGAACCGAT
>DASQFA010000147.1:0-2382 GCA_035633375.1 Rubrivivax sp. | reverse complement strand
GCCGAGGTCTTTGCCGGCAACCGCCTGCCCGAAGGTGCGGTGCCGCTGGCGCAGGCTTATGCCGGCCATCAGTTCGGCAGCTTTTCGGGGCAGCTGGGCGACGGGCGGGCCTTGCTGCTCGGCGAGGTCATCGACCGCCGCGGCCGGCGCCGCGACATTGCCTTCAAGGGCAGCGGCCGCACGCCGTATTCGCGCGGCGGCGACGGCAAGGCCGCCGTGGGCCCGATGCTGCGCGAGGTGCTGATCGGCGAATCGATGCACGCGCTGGGCATCCCGACCACGCGCGCATTGGCCGTGGCGGCCACCGGCGAGCCGGTGCAGCGCGAGACCGCCCTGCCGGGTGCGGTGCTCACGCGCGTGGCCGCCAGTCACCTGCGGGTGGGTACCTTCCAGCTGTTTGCCGCGCGCGGCGAACTCGACAAGCTGCGCCGGCTCGCCGACTACAGCCTGGCCCGGCACGACCCGGCACTGGTCGGCACGCCGCAGCGCTATGCGGAATTGCTGCGCGCGGTGGCCGAGCGCCAGGCGGCGCTGCTGGCGATGTGGATGAACGTCGGTTTCATCCACGGCGTGATGAACACCGACAACATGACGATCTCCGGCGAGACCATCGACTACGGCCCCTGCGCCTTCATGGAGGCCTACGACCCCGCGGCGGTGTTCAGCAGCATCGACCGCCAGGGCCGTTATGCCTTCGGCAACCAGCCGCCCATCGCGCGCTGGAACCTGGCCCGGCTGGCCGAGGCACTGCTGCCGCTGATGGCCGCCCAGGACGACGAGGCCGCCATCCAGCGTGCCGTGGCGCAGCTCACCGAGGTGATCGACGCCTTTCCCTCCTGGTACCAGGCCGCACTGCTGCGCGGCCGGCGCGCCAAGCTGGGCCTGCAACTGGCCGACAACGACGCGGCCGACGACGCATTGGCCGAGGACTTCCTGGCGTTGTTGCAGGCGCAGCAGGTCGACCACACGCTGGCCTGGCGGCACCTGGGCGACGCAGCCGAGGGCGACGAGGCCCCGCTGCGCCGGCTGTTCGGCGAGCCGCAGGCGCCCAGCGCTTGGCTGGCCCGCTGGCACGAGCGCAGCGCACGCAAAGGGCTGCCGGCCGCGCAGCGCGCCACGCTGATGCGATCGGTCAACCCGCGCGTGATCGCGCGCAATCACCGGGTCGAGGAGGCGCTGGCCGCGGCCTCTGTCGAAGGCGAGCTCGGGCCCTTCGAACGCCTGCTGGCCGCCCTGCGCCACCCCTACGACGACACGGCGCAGCATGCGGCCTATGCCGAGCCGGCGCCGGCGGCGGTGACGGCCTGCTACCGCACCTTCTGCGGCACCTGAACGACGCGCGCGGCTGAACTTGGGAGTCTGTCGCGGCACCCGTGCTCAAGCTGCCCAGGCAAAAGCTGCCCCGCGAGCCGTCGAACATCGCCTCGGCTGCGGCCTTGGATGCGGCATAGGCGCTCATCGCCGGCGCATGGCCCAGGCTGGCCGCCGAGGCACTGCGATGTGACCATGACCGACCGCGGTAGTGGCTTCACGCCCCGCGGTCGTGTTCTACGAACGCCCTGCTTCGTAGCAGTGGCAGCGACGAGAAGCCGGTCTGGGCTGATTGCTGGCTACCGGGCCGGATGATCCGCTCGGCAGCCCAGGCAATCCGCAAGCGGGAAAGCCAAACAGCCGATTTCCGGGGCCGGACACCGAGTTGCCGCTGCTAAACTCGCAGCAACTCTTGTTGGGGAGTAGCCACCGAAGTGCGTCCGAGGCTCAGGACGTATATCCGGTGAAGCGTCGTCAGTACGGTCGCGGTGCACTGCACTTCGTCCCGGCGCTGCAGGTCGCGGTACCGGGTCATCGACCGCGAATCGTCTGCGCGGCACGACCAGCCTCGGGTCCTTGACGTCATCTCGGCGTTTGCATTCTTGCAAACGACGCGGTAACTCACTGCAACTCACTTCAAAAGGCGGTCATGCAATCCATCGGCTCCCCACTCATGTGGTCCTTGTTCGCGGCGTTCATGTTCGTTGCGCTGATGGTCGATTTCTTCGCGATGAGCAAGCAGGGCGCGCACCGCGTCACCACCGGCGAGGCGGCCAGTGGGCGCCCGTCTGGGTCAGCGTGTCTTTCGTCTTCATGGGCTGGCTGTGGTGGTACCTCGGTGGTGCCGGCACGGATGAAGCCGCACGCTCGCTGGCCAACGCCAAGTCGCTGGAGTTCCTGACCGGCTACCTGATCGAGAAGGCGCTTGCGGTCGACAAAATCTTCGTGTTCCTGATGTTGTTCACCTACTTCGCCGTGCCAGAAGGGCAGACCCCGGCGCAGGCTGCGATACCCGGTTGGCATTTCTGAACGGCGATCCGAATTCGCTACCCTGTGGCGGAAACCTCATTC
>DASQFA010000146.1:0-3741 GCA_035633375.1 Rubrivivax sp. | reverse complement strand
CGTGGAGCCGGTGGAGACCGAGTTCGGGCGCAAGCGACGCATCAACCAGAGCACCTGCAACAAGGACTACTCCTGCGTCAAGGGCTTCTGCCCGAGCTTCGTCACGGTCGAGGGCGGCCAGCTCAAGAAACCGAAGAAGGGCGAAGCGGCCGATCCGTTCAGCCTGGGTGCGCTGCCCGATCCGCTGCTGCCGCTGGCCGAAAGTGCCTGGGGCATCGTCGTCGGCGGTGTCGGCGGCACCGGCGTCATCACCATCGGGCAACTGCTCGGCATGGCGGCGCACATCGAAGGCAAGGGCGTGGTCACGCAGGATGCCGGCGGCCTGGCGCAAAAGGGCGGCGCCACCTGGAGCCATATCCAGATCGCCGACCGCGCCGACGCGATCTACACCACCAAGGTGGACATGGCCAAGGCCGACCTGGTGATCGCCTGCGACGCCATCGTCGGTGCCAACAAGGCCACGCTGGCCGTCATGCACCAGGGCCGCACCTTCGTCGCGCTGAATACGCACCGTACCCCCACCGCGGCCTTCGTGCACAACGCCGACTGGCAGTCGCCGGCCAGCCATTGCGAAGCCTCGATCGCCGCCGCCGTCGGCGCCGATCGCGTGGGCATGTTCGATGCCGAACAGGTGGCCCTGCAGCTGCTGGGTGACTCGCTCTACACCAACCCGCTGCTGCTGGGCTACGCCTGGCAGAAGGGCCAGGTGCCGCTGGGCCATGCCGCCCTGCTGCGCGCGATGGAGCTCAACGGCGTGCAGGTGGACAACAACAAGCGCGCCTTCGAGTGGGGCCGGCGCTGCGCGCACGATCTGGGCGCGGTGCAGGCACTGTTCAAGGCCGAGGCAGCGGGCACGCGATCGGGCCCGGTCGCTCAGGTCATCGAGTTCGTGAAGAAGCCTTCGCTCGACGAGATGGTGAAAAAGCGCGTGGAATTCCTCACCGGCTACCAGGACAGCGCCTACGCGGCCACCTACAAGGCCTGCGTCGACAAGGTGCGCGCCGCCGAGGCGCAGCTCGGCAACAGCAAGGTCCTGAGCGAAGCCGTGGCGCGCTACCTGTTCAAGCTGATGGCCTACAAGGACGAGTACGAGGTCGCGCGCCTGCACACCGACCCGGCCTTCACGGCCAGGATCGCGGGCATGTTCGAAGGCGACTACAAGCTGGTGCACCACCTGGCGCCGCCACTCATCGCCAAGAAGAACGACAAGGGCGAGCTGATCAAGCAGCCCTTCGGCCCGTGGATGCGCAGTGCCTTCGGCCTGCTGGCCAGGCTGAAGGGGCTGCGCGGCGGTGCGCTCGACCTCTTCGGGCGCACTGAAGAACGCCGCAGCGAACGCGCCTTGATCGGTGACTACCGCAGCTGCATCGAAGAGCTGCTGCGCACGCTGAACGCTGAAAACCTGCCGCTGGCGGCCGAGATCGCGCGCATTCCGGAAGACATCCGCGGCTATGGCCACGTCAAGGAGCGCCACCTGAAGGCCGCGCGGGCCAAGTGGGACGCGTTGATGGCGCAGTGGCGCAGCGGCGCGATGCGCAAGGCAGCTTGAACGACGTGAACGACTGGCCGGCACTGCGCGCTGCGCGGGCACACGACGCCGCGGCGCGCGTGCCCTTCAAGGTCAACGGCGCGCCGGCGGGGTCGGTGGCGCGCGTACACCTGCCGCCGCTGCGCGCCTGGCCCGCGCTGCTGCAGATCGATGCCGAAGGCGTGGCGATGCACGGCGACGCGCTCGCACTGCAGGCTGGGCTGGCGACGATCAACCACGCGCTGCGCGAGCAGGGGCTGATCGTGGCCTGGCGCGATGAGGTCTTCGCGCTCATCGACCCCCAAAGCCAATCCCGTCTGGCGTGCATGGAGCGCGCCGCGAACCGCTTCTGGGGCACGCTGACGCTGGGCGCGCATGCCACGGGCTATGTCGCCGACCGCGCGGGCCGGCCCACGCACCTTTGGATCGCGCAGCGGTCGACGACCAAGGCCACCGATCCGGGCAAATTCGACAACCTCATCGGCGGCGGCGTGCCCGATGGCCAGACGCCGCTGCAGGCGCTTTGGCGCGAGGGCTGGGAGGAAGCCGGGCTCGACGCCGCGGTGGTGCGCGGCGCCACCCAGGGCAGCGTGCTGCGCCTGATGCGCGACCTCCCCGAAGGCCTGCAGCATGAATGGCTGCACGGCTACGACCTGCAGCTGCCTGCCGGACTGATGCCGCGCAACCAGGACGGCGAGGTCGCCGGTTTCGAATGCCTGCCACTCGCCGAGGCCCTGCATCTGGCTTCGGGTGAGTCGATGACGGTGGATGCCGCGCTGGTCACGCTGGACTTCGCGCTGCGCCGCGCCCTGCTGCCGCCGGCGCTGTGGTCGCGGCTGAACGACGCCATGCAGGCGCTGCGTGTGCACGTTGCCATTCAATCGTTCTGAAGTCCAGCGACAAGCTCGCTGAACCTGGCCGGCCGGAAGGCCCGGCACACTTTCGGTTCTTCGAGTCCTCATGCCCGTGACCCGACGGCCTTCGAGCGCATTGCGCTGGCCGCGCCTGGGGCAGGCGATCCGGAAGAAACTTCCCCCCAAACCATATGTCATCCGAGGACGAATGTCATGAAATTTCAGTTTGCCGTCGCCGCTCTGGCCCTGGCCATCGGCTCCCACGCGCAGGGTGCCACCTATGCCATCGACCCGACCCACACCTTCGTCACCTACGAAGTGAGCCACTTCGGCACCTCCACCAACCGCGGCCGCTTCGACAAGAAGGAAGGCACGGTGCAGTTCGACAAGGCCGCCAAGACCGGCAAGGTCGAGGTCGTCTTCGATCTCAAGTCGGTCAGCACCGGTGTCGAGATGATGAACAAACACCTGCAGAACGCGGACTTCTTCGACTCAGACAAGTTTCCCCAGGCGAAGTTCGTGGGCGACAAGTTCGTGTTCAACGGCGACAAGGTCAGCGAAGTCGTAGGTACATTGACGCTGCGCGGCAAGTCGATGCCGGTGGCGCTGAAGGCCACCAACTTCAACTGCTACGCCAACCCGATACTCAAGCGCGAAGTCTGTGGCGGCGACTTCGAGACCACCATCAAGCGCAGCCAGTGGGGCGTGAACTACGGGCTCGAGCTCGGCATACCCGACGATGTGCGCCTGCTGATCCAGGTCGAAGCCGTCAAGCAATAGTGCCACTACCGCCCGGGCACGGCATGATGGCGCCGGCTGTCATCATGCCGGCATGAGGCTGCTGTCGGCATGCCTGCTGGCGCTGGCCGCATCGGCCGCGGCGCGGGCCGAATCCGTGATCTACGTTCTCGATCCCGAGCACAGCTTCGTGCATTTCGAGGTGCTGCACTTCGGCACGTCCACCCTGCGCGGCCGCTTCGGGCCGTTGAATGGCCTTGTCGAACTCGACCGCGAGGCCGGTCGAGGATCTGTGTTGTTGCGCATCCCGACGGCCAGCGTCGACACCGGCATTCCCGCATTCGATGCGCGCTTGCGCCAGCCGGATCTGCTCGCCAGCGAGGCCTATCCGACGGCCGAGTTCGCGTCGGCTCGCTTCGTCTTCGACGGGCCGACGCTGACGGGTGTCGACGGCGAGTTCACGCTGCGCGACACTCGCCAGGGGCTGGAGCTGCGGGCCCTGCGTTTCGGGTGCCACACCCACCCGGTGCTGCAACGCGAGGTCTGCGGTGGCGATTTCGAAGGCCAGCTCAAGCGCGGCGATTTCGGTGCCAGCTTCGGCATGCCCTTCGTGGAAAACCG
>DASQFA010000145.1:0-14008 GCA_035633375.1 Rubrivivax sp. | reverse complement strand
GATCGACACCACCTTGGCGCCGGCCTCGGCGAACTTGGTGACGATGGTGTCGCCGCGCAGCAGCTGCGGCCCGGTCATCACCACCGGCTCCCAGGTGGTGGTGTCGAGGTAGAAGTTGCCCGAGATGCCGTGCCTGGAGGTCGGCGTGCCGGTGATGATCGACATGTTGTTCGGGCAGGTGAAGGACGGCATCGAGCCGTCAACCACCGCCGCAAAGCCTTCGCGCACGAAGCGCGCGATGTTCGGGATTGAGCCGTCGGCCAGGAACTGGCGCAGGTAGGCGGGGTCGCCGCCGTCGATGCACACCACCACCACGGGGCGCAGGGGCCAGCGATAGTCGGTGCCGTTGACGTTGACGGTGGGTCTGGGTGTGCTCATGATGACCTTGGCGGGGCGGGTGGAGTAAAGGCTTCGGATGCGCTGGCGGCGGGATCTTCGAGCGGCCCAGTGTGGTGTTCGACGCTTGGCGGCACTTTAGAAAACCGATGGATTTGTCGTCCTGGCTAGGCGCGAACCGCAGCGATGCCCAGTGGCATCGCGAGGATTCGCAACGACGCCAGGGCGGCAAAGACGCGGTTTTGTGTGCCACTTAGCGTTGAACACCACACTAGGCTCAGGCTTTCGGGGCGGGCGTGCCCAGCGCGGCATGCAGCCGCGAGCGGCTGATGAGCACGTGTTCGGTGAGCAGCGCTTCGGCGCGCTGCTCGTCGCGCGCCGCCACCGCGTCGACGATGGCCTCGTGCTCCTGGGTCGACAGCGGGATGTTCTCCAGGCCGCGGCTGATGGTGGCGCGGCGGTACAGGTCGAGCTGGTTGACGACACCGCGGTAGTGCGCCAGCAACGCGTTGTTGCGCGCGGCGCGCGCCAGCAGGTCGTGGAACTCGACGTTGAGGCTGAAGTACTCGTCAGCGCGCCGGCTCTCGGCGGCGCCACCGGAGCCACCGCCCGACGGCGTGCGCGCCGCCACGGCGGCGCCGGCCGCCCGGGCGCGGCCGAGCGTTTCCTTCTGCACCTGGTGCATGCGGCGCACCACGGCACGCAACTGTTCGATCTCGTCGATGGCAATGCGCCGCGCGGCCAGCCTGCCGATCAGCCCCTCGAGCGCGGCACGCACCTCGTAGAACTCGTTCGCTTCCTCGAGCGAGACCTCGCGCACGAACACGCCGCGGTTCTTCTCCACGCGCACCAGGCCGGCCTGGCTGAGCGCGCTGAAGGCCTCGCGCACGGGGCCGCGCGACACGCCCAGATGGCTGGCGACATCGACCTCGTTGAGCTTGGTGCCGGCGGCGATCTCGCCGCTGACGATGCGCCGCTCCAGTTCCTGCAGCGCCAGCGTGGCGAGAGAGTTGCCACGCAGCACCTCGATGGCTTGCGAGGCATCGGACGGGCGCTTGTTCATCGGGGTGGGCATGCTGCGGGTGTCGGAGGGCTGGCGCTGGCGTTGCGGCCTATGCGGGCAGACCATTGTACATTGTCAACAACCTACAAACTGGACGCACTCGCATTCTCGCCCGACAGGTCGCCGGCCAGCCAGCGTGCTTCGGGCCAGGCCCAGCCGTCCTGGTGCACCGCCTGCTGGATCGGCTTGAAGCGCTTGAACCGCGCCATCAGCAGCGCAAAGGCGCCTTCGGCCACTGTCTCCTCGGCGTAGGCCGGCACGTTGACCACGGGGATGCCGCGCGCCTGGGCGGCGTCGATGTCGATGGCGTCGATGCACACGCCGTACTTGATGATGGCCTTGAGTTGCCGGGCGCCAGCGATGACGCGCCGCGTGATCGGGGCACAGCACATCAGCAGCAGGTCGGCGTCGGCGACCTCGTGCGCGAGCTCGTCCTCGGCGCTGCCGTCGGGCCGCAGCACCAGCTGCGCGCCGGCCTCGCGCAAGCGCGCATCGACGCGCTGCATCTCCAGCTCGCGGCCGGTGCGCACGACCTTGAAATGGCAGGGCGGGTCATTCACGGGGCTTGTCCTTGCGAACAGCCATTCAGCTGAGTCTCAACGCCACCACGCCGCCCACGATGACCACCGCGCCGGTGGCACGCTGCAGCCCGAAGCGTTCCTTCAGCACCAGCACCGACAGTACGGTGGCAAACAGCACCGAGGTCTCGCGCAGCGCCGACACTGCCGCCACCGGCGCGCGTGTCATGGCCCACAGCGCGATCCAGTACGAGCCGAGCGAGGCCAGACTACCCAGAGTGGCCAGCGGCCAGCGTTCGCGCGCATACGCGGCAATGGCACGCCGGCCGGCGGCACTGCACTGCGCGACCACCAACGCCGGATAGGGAATGCCGTCGAGCACGAACAGCAGCACCACGTAGCTGGCCGCGCCATGGCCGCCCGCCACGGTGAGGCGCACGCCGCTGCCGTCGACGAAGGTGTACGCGGCAATGACCGCGGCGTTGGCCAGCGCGAAGCCTATGGCCCGTTGGTGAGTGCGGCGGTGGTGCAGGGCCTCGGCCGGCCGTGCAAGGCCGACCATCAGCACGCCCAGCGTGACCGCGGCCACGCCCAGCCAGGCCGCCAGTGTCAGCGATTCGCCCAGCACGGTGGAGCTGCCCAGGGCCACCAGCAGCGGCGCGCTACCGCGCATGATCGGATAGGTGGTGCCGAGATCGCCGTGCTGGTAGGCGCCGTTGAGCGTGATGTAGTAGGCCACGTGGATCAGCAGCGACAGGGCCAGGAAGGGCCAGGCCTCGCGCGGCGGCAGTCCCACCCAAACCAGCAAGGGCAACGCGACCAGCGCGCCGAGGAAGTGCACCAGAGCGATGTCGAGCTGCTTGTCGCCGCTGGACTTGACGAGCGTGTTCCAGGCCGCGTGCAGCAGCGCGCCGACCAGCACCGCCAGGACCACGCCGGTGGACATCAGCGACCCTGGCTGCCGAAACGCCGCCGCTTGCGCATGCCGCCGCTGCCACCCGGCGAACGCCGCGCAACCGGCTTGGCCGGGCCGCCGGCGCTTGTGGCGAGGCAGACGGGGCAACAGGCGGGGCCCGTTCGGGCGAGATCGGTCATCGGGCCCGATTGGACCGCGGCGGCCGTGGCATGTCAACAATCTGCAGGTTCGGCGTTTTTCCGGTTGACAGCCCGCAGCGGCGGCAGGCAGCATTGCCTTGCCCGCCCGCTTTTCTCCGCGTCACGATAGAGTCATCTTCAAGCCGCATGCTGCGCGGTTGTCCGTTTGCGCTTCCACCCCCTTTCCCGAGGAGCCTTCATGCGATTTCCTGCCTTTTCGCTTGCCGCCGCGGTGGCGCTTTGTCTGGCCGCCGGCTCGGCGCTGGCGCAGAAGACCCAGCTGCTGGTCTACACGGCGCTGGAGACCGACCAGCTCAAGGCCTATCAGGAAGGCTTCAACAAGGTGCATCCCGACATCGAGATCAAGTGGGTGCGCGACAGCACCGGCGTCATCACCGCCAAGCTGCTGGCCGAAAAGGCCAACCCGCAGGCCGATGTGGTGATGGGCGTGGCGGCATCGAGCCTGGCGCTGCTGGACAAGCAGGGCATGCTGGTGCCCTACGCGCCGCTGAACCTGGACGCCATCATGAGCCAGTACCGCGACAAGAAGAACCCGCCGGCCTGGGTGGGCATGGACGTGTGGGGCGCGACCCTGTGCTTCAACACGGTGGAAGCGCAAAAGCGCAATATTCCCAAGCCGGAAACCTGGAAGGACCTGCTCAAGCCGGTCTACAAGGGCCAGATCGTGATGCCCAACCCGGCCTCGTCGGGCACCGGCTTCTTCGACGTCACCGCCTGGCTCACGCTGTTTGGCGACGACAACGGCAAGGGCGGTGGCTGGAAGTACATGGACGCGCTGCACGAGAACATCGCGCAGTACACGCACTCGGGCAGCAAGCCGTGCAACATGGCCGCGGCCGGTGAGTTCGTGGTCGGCATCAGCTTCGAGTACCGAGCCAACGCCAACAAGGCCAAGGGCGCGCCGATCGACCTGGTGTTCCCGAAAGAAGGCCTGGGCTGGGATCTCGAGTCCGTGGCCATCCACCAGGGCACCAAGAAGCTCGACGCCGCCAAGAAGCTGGCAGATTGGGCCATCAGCAAGGATGCCATGCTGCTGTACGGCAAGAACTTCGCCATCACCGCGCAGCCGGGGGTGGCCGCACCGCTTGCGAATGTGCCCAAGGACTACGAGCAGCGCCTGGTGAAGATGGACTTCGCCTGGGCGGCCGACAACCGCGAGCGCATCCTGGCCGAGTGGAACAAGCGCTACAACGCAAAAAGCGAACCGAAGAAATAGGCTCCCCCCGCAGCGGCCTGCGGCCGCCTCCCCCCAGGGGGCGCCGCCCGCGGCCCGGCGGAGCCGGTTCCGCGGCGTCTGCTCGGTTCACCATCGAACCTACGCGCCCTTGACGTCCTATCTCAAGCTCACCGGCATCCGCAAGGATTTCGGCAGCTTCACTGCACTGCGCGACATCGAGCTGCACATCGCCAAGGGCGAGTTCGTCTGCTTCCTCGGCCCCTCGGGCTGCGGCAAGACCACGCTGTTGCGCATCGTCGCCGGCCTGGAGGCGCAAAGCGCCGGACGCATCGAGCTGGCCGGGCGCGACATCTCGGTGCTGCCGCCGGCGCAGCGCGATTACGGCATCGTCTTCCAGTCCTACGCGCTGTTCCCCAACCTGAGCGTGGCCGACAACGTGGCCTACGGCCTGGTCAACCGCAAGATGCCGCGGGTGCAGGCCCGTGCGCGCGTCGATGAACTGCTGCAACTGGTGGGCCTGCCGGGCAGCCAGGGCAAGTACCCGGCGCAGCTGTCGGGCGGGCAGCAGCAGCGCATTGCGCTGGCGCGAGCGCTGGCCACAGCGCCGGGCCTGCTGCTGCTGGACGAGCCGCTGTCGGCGCTGGACGCGATCGTGCGCGTGCACCTGCGCCAGGAGATCCGCAGCCTGCAGCGAAAGTTGGGCGTGACCACCATCATGGTCACGCACGACCAGGAAGAAGCGCTGGCGGTGGCCGACCGCATCGTGGTCATGAACCATGGCGTGATCGAGCAGGTGGGCACGCCGCATCAGGTGTACCGCGACCCGGGCACGCCCTTCGTCGCCGACTTCGTCGGCCGCATCAACGTGCTGCCGGCGCGGCTGGTCGAAGGCCAGCATGTGGTGTTTGCCGACACCCCGTTCCACTGCCCGCACCAGGGCGCGCCGGGCAGCGAGGTGAAGGTCTACCTGCGGCCCGAGGACGTGCTGGCGCGGCCCATTGCCCAAGGCGACAGCAACGTGATCGAGGCGCTGATCGAGAAGATCGAGTTCCTGGGCTCGTACTGCCTGGTGCGCGTGAGTGCCGCGGCGCTGGGCGAGCACCGGCTCACCGTGTACCTGTCGCTGAACTTCCTGGCCGAGCAGCAGCTCGAGGCGGGCGCGCGGCTGCCGCTGCGGCTGCTGCCCGAGCGCATGCGCATCTTCTCTTCCTGAGCGCGCGGGTGCGATGACTTCATCCGCCCTCCCCGCCCCGACGCGCATCGCACTGCGCGTGCACTGGACCGACCGGCTGGCCCACGTCGCGCTGGCGGGGGTGGCGCTGGTGCTGCTGGCCTTCCTGGCCGCGCCGCTGGGAGCCATCCTGCTGAAATCGGTGCAGGACAGCAACGACCAATGGGTCGGGTTGAAGAACTTCGTCGACTACGCGCGCACGCCCGCGCTGCTGCAATCGTTGTGGAACAGCCTGTGGGTGTCGGCGCTGGTCACACTGATCACCGTGCCGGCGGCCTTCGGCTTTGCCTATGCGCTGACGCGCAGCTGCATGCGCTTCAAGCGCCTGCAGCGCGGCATCACGCTGGTGCCGCTGTTGGCACCGTCGCTGCTGTCGGCCATCTCGCTGATCTACTGGTTCGGCAACCAGGGCGTGCTCAAGTCCTGGCTCGGCGCTTTCGGCATCGAGCAGATCTACGGCGCGCCCGGCATCGTGCTGGCCGAAACGTTTTCGCTGTTCCCGCATGCGCTGATGATCCTGGTGACCGCGCTCACCGCCGCCGATGCGCGGCTGTACGAGGCCGCCGATGCGATGGGCACTTCGGCGGCGCGCAAGTTCTGGACGATCACGTTGCCCGGCGCCAAGTACGGGCTGATTTCGGCGGCGCTGGTGGTCTTCACCCTGGTCATCACCGACTTCGGCATCCCCAAGGTCATCGGTGGCAACTTCAACGTGCTCGCCACCGATGTCTTCAAGCTGGTCATCGGCCAGCAGGACTTTCAAAAGGGCGCGGTGGTGGCGCTGCTGCTGCTGGCTCCCGCCGTGCTGACCTACTCGGTCGACCACCTGGTGCAGCGCAAGCAGACCGCCATGCTCAGCGCGCGTGCCGTGCCCTACCGGCCCAAACCCGCGCCGCTGTTCGACGGCCTGATGCAGCTTTACTGCGCCATCGTCGTGCTGCTGGTGCTGGCCATGCTGGGCATGGCGCTGTATGCCTCGTTCGTGAAGTTCTGGCCCTATGACCTCACCTTCAGCTGGCGCCACTACCAGTTGGGCCTGTTCGACGCCGAAGTGGGCGAAGGCTTCTTCAACAGCCTGCTCATGGCCAGCGGCACGGCCGTGTTCGGCACCGCGCTGGTCTTCATCGGCGCCTACCTGCTGGAAAAGACGCAGGGCGCCGGAGCGCTGCGCGGCCTGGTGCGCATGCTGTCGATGCTGCCGATGGCGGTGCCCGGGCTGGTGCTGGGCCTGGGCTACATCTTCTTCTTCAACGAGCCGGGCAATCCGCTGAACGGGCTGTACCACACGCTGACGCTGCTCACGCTGTGCACCATCGTGCATTTCTACACCACGGGGCACCTGACGGCGGTGACCGCGCTGAAGGCACTCGACGCCGAGTTCGAATCGGTGTCGGCGTCGCTGAAGGTGCCGTTCTACAAGACCTTCTGGCGCGTCACGCTGCCGCTCTGCACGCCGGCGCTGGTGGACATCGCGCGCTACTTCTTCATCAACGCCATGACCACCATTTCGGCGGTGGTGTTCCTGTATTCGCCGGAAACCAAGGTGGCGTCGATCGCCATCCTGAACCTGGACGAAGCGGGCGAGACCGGCGCAGCCGCGGCGATGGCGCTGCTCATCGCCGCGGCCTCGACCGTGGCCACGCTGCTGTTCATGGCACTGTCGTGGTTCGTCGAACGGCGCACTCAGGCGTGGAAAGCGACCTGACAGCAAAGCTTGCGATAAGGCAAGGGAACCTTAAGACGCCTGTCGCTCCGACCCTCTCTGCTCGCCCGGAAAACTGGCGAGAATGTGGCAGCCATGACCAAGGAAGCCACCGCCCGCATCAAGATCAACAAGTTGCTCGAAGCAGCGGGTTGGCTCTTCTTCGCCGACACCAGCAGTCCGGCCAACATCCGCCTTGAGCCCAGCGTCAAAATCAAGTCAACCGATCTGGAAGCCCTGCTTTTCTCGAACAGGGCGAGTCATTCGCCACAGGTTCCAGTATTAAGCACTTCGGCCCGATGCACCTGAAGCAGATGAAAATTGCACTCCCGCCCCTCGCCACACAGCGCGCGATCGTGGCGGGGATCGAAGCCGAGCAAGCGCTGGTCGCCGCCAACCGCGAATTGATCGCCCGCTTCGAGAAGAAGATTCAGTCGACGCTGGCCCGCGTGTGGGGCGAGGTCGAGCAGGCACCCGCAATGGACCATGTGTCCTTCGCCGCTGCGTCGCCATCGGCAGAGCGGCAAGCGCCGGCGAAGAGCGAACTGCTGCCTCACTGAACGGAGGTTCCATGCTTTCCACCTTCACGCTCAAAGACTTCAAGAGCTTCCGCGAGGCGCGGCTGCCGCTGGGCCCGCTGACGGTGCTCATTGGCGCCAACGCCGCCGGCAAGAGCAACGCCATCGAAGCGCTTCGGCTGCTGTCCTGGCTGGCGCAGGGGCAGAAGCTCAGTTCGATTCAGTACGCCGTCAACAGCGCCGACCGCGTGGTGCGCGGGCGCATCGAGGACCTGTGTCATCGTGGGCAGAGCCAGTTCGGGCTCGGGTGCGTCACCGACGATTCGCACTGGAACCGCCTGGACATGCAGATCAGCATCCGCGAGAGCGAGCTTCACATCTCGGGCGAGAAGATCGACGAGATCATGGCCACAGTGCCCCTGTACGACATGGACCAGTCGTCGAAGGGCCTGAGCACCGATGCAGGCGTGGCGTACAACAACTTCGCGCGTGGGGGCAACAAGCCACATGTCACGGTCAGCGACCAGATGGCGGTGTTTGTCCAGTTCGAAAGCGCTGTGCGTTTCGAGGCCGGCCACAAGAAGGCGCAGGAGACGATTCCAGAGGTGGCCAGGCGGTATCAGAGCCTGTTGTCGAACATCCTCTTCCTCGATCCGGTGCCCGCGCGCATGCGCGAATACAGCTTCACCAACGACAAGCGCCTGCTCGGGGACGGAACTAACCTGTCCAGCGTTCTCCATCGCCTGTGGGGCGCCGACACTAAAGCAGCCGCCGAACCGTTTGCCACGCAACGAGTTGCGATTCTTGCTTTCATCCAGAGCCTGCCAGAGCAGGACGTTGCGGGTCTGAGCTTCCTGGACGGCCCGCGAGGTGAAGTGATGGTGCAGTTGGAAGAAACCTTTGGCGGCAAGCCGACGGCTTACGACGCCTCGTTGCTCTCCGACGGTACCTTGCGCGTGTTGGCCATCGCTGCCGCCATGTTGTCTGCACCGGAAGGCAGCCTGGTGGTCATCGAGGAAATCGATAACGGAGTGCACCCCAGCCGGGCGCGTCATTTGCTCGACAGTATCCGGTCGATTGCCGAGCGCCGCAGGCTGCGCGTGCTGCTGTCCACGCACAACCCGGCGATGCTGGATGCGCTGCCCGACGTGGCGGTGCCCGACGTGGTGTTCTGTTATCGGGACCCCGCCAGTGGCGCCAGCAAGCTGGTGCGGATGCAGGAAGTCCCCGACGTTCCCGAGCTGCTGGTTCAAGGGCCGCTTGGGCATCTGATGACCTCCGGGGCGCTGGAGCGCTTCGTCAAGACGCACAAAGGTTCTGAAGCGCGCAAGCAGAAGGCCAAGGCGTGGCTGGAGTCATTGCGGGCGGCCAAGCCCGGAGTGGAGGGATGAGTTCTATCGTCATCGTTGACACGTCGGTGCTGTTGAACATCATGGACGTGCCGGGCAGGAACCAACGCAAGGATGAAGTCCTTGACCGGCTGGGCGTGCTCATCGAAGCGGGTGACCACCTGTTCATCCCGATGGCGGCAATCGTCGAGGTCGGCAACCACATCGCGCAGGTGAAGAACGGCGCACATCGTCGTTCTGCGGCCGAGCGGTTCGTGAAGGAGGTGCGCAGTGCTCTGAAAGACGAGGCACCGTGGAAGCCCATCAACTTCCCTTCCAACCAGGAGGTACTGAGTTGGCTGGATGCGTTTCCGGACTCCGCCACTCAGGGCATTGGCATGGGTGACCTGTCGATCAAGAAGGAGTGGGAAGAGCTGTGCCAGCGGCACACCCTGAGCCACGTCTGGGTTTGGGCGCTGGACGGTGATCTGGGAGACCTTGATCGCCCGGCGCGTCGGCGGCGGGGGTAGGCAGCAGCATGCTGGCCTGAGTGCAAACCACAAGTGAGAGAGACAAGACCATGGACCGCGACCACATCCTGCTCACCCCCGGCCCGCTGACGACCACGCTGCGCACCAAGCTGGCGATGCTCAAGGACTGGGGCTCCTGGGACGCCGACTTCAATGCGGTGACGATGCGCCTGCGCTCGCAATTGCTCGACATCGTGCACGGCCACGACACGCATGTCGTGGTGCCGCTGCAGGGCAGCGGCACCTTCAGCGTCGAGGCGGCAGTGGCCACCGTGGTGCCGCCGGGTGACAAAGGGGGCCATGTGCTGGTGCTGGACAACGGCGCCTACTGCAAACGCGCCGTCAAGCTCACCCAGATGATGGGTCGCAAGGCCACCAGCCTGGCTTTTGCCGAGGACGCGGCCGTGTCGCCGGCGGCGCTGGACGCCCGGCTCGACCAGGACCGCAGCATCACGCATGTGGTGCTGATCCACTGCGAGACCGGCACGGGAGTGCTCAACCCGCTGGCCGAGGTGGCGGCAGTGTGCGAGCGCCATGGCAAGGGCCTGATCGTCGACGCGATGAGCAGCTTTGGCGCGCTTCCGATCGACGCGCGCCAGGTGCGCTTCGACGCGCTGGTCGCCGCCAGCGGCAAGTGCCTGGAAGGCGTGCCCGGCATGGGCTTCGTGATCCTGCGCAAGGCCATCCTCGACGCCTGCGCCGGCAACAGCCAGAGCCTGGCGATGGACCTGTTCGATCAGTACCAGTACATGGAGAAGACGACGCAGTGGCGCTTCACCCCGCCGACGCATGTGATGGTGGCTCTGGCCGAAGCGGTGGCGCAGTTCAATGAAGAAGGCGGCCAGCCGGCACGGCTGGCGCGTTACCAGGACAACTGCCGCACGCTGCTCGACGGACTCACGGCGCTGGGGCTGAAACCCTTCCTGAAGCCGGAGTTGCAGGCGCCGATCATCGTCACCTGGCACGCGCCCTCTCAACCGGCCTACGACTTCAAGCGCTTCTATGCCGCGGCCAAGCAGCGCGGCTTCATCCTGTACCCGGGCAAGCTGACCGAGGTGGAGACCTTCCGCGTGGGGTGCATCGGCGCGATCGGCCGCAACGAGATGCAGCAAGCCGTCAACGCGGTAGCCGACACGCTGTGCGAAATGGGAATCACGGCATGAGCACCAAACTGAAGGAACACCCGGCCGTGGCCGCCGTGCGCGCCAGCGGCTCCGGCAAGGTCAAGGTGGCCTGCAGCGACATCGACGGCATCCTGCGCGGCAAGTACCTGCACATCGACAAGTTCCTCGGCGCCGCGCAGCCGCATCCCAACGGCGGCTTCGGCTTCTGCGACGTGGTCTTCGGCTGGGATTCGTCGGACCTGTGCTACGACAACACCCAGGTCACCGGCTGGCAGCACGGCTTTCCCGACGCGCTGGCGCGGCTGGACCTGGGCACGGCACGCCGCGTGCCCTGGGACGACAACGTGCCTTTCTTCCTAGGCGAGTTCGTCAATGCCGACGGCACCCCCTTCCCGGTGTGCCCGCGCCAGACACTCAAACGCGTGCTGAAGCGTGCCGAAAAACTCGGCGTGCTGCCGATGGCCGGCATGGAATTCGAGTGGTTCAACTTCAGGGAAACGCCGGACAGCTGGGCCGCCAAGAAGGGTGTGGGCCCGCAGCACCTGACGCCGGGCATGTTCGGCTACTCGCTGCTGCGCATGAACCAGAACCGCGAGTTCTTCAACGCGCTGATGGACCAGATGGCCGCCTTCGGCGTGCCCATCGAAGGCCTGCACACCGAAACCGGCCCTGGGGTGTACGAAGCCGCAATCACCTTCAGCGAGGCGCTGGAACAGGCCGACCGCGCGATCCTGTTCAAGACCGGGGCCAAGGAGATCGGCCAGCGCTTCGGCATCATGCCCAGCTTCATGGCCAAGTGGAGCCAGGCCTACCCGGGCTGCAGCGGGCACATCCACCAAAGCCTGACGGATGGCTCGGGTGGGGGCAAGAGCAACCTGTTCCACGACGCGAAGAGCCCGCGCCGCATGAGTAAGCTGTTTGAAAGCTACCTGGCCGGGCAGGTGGCCTGCATGATGGACTTTGCGCCGCTGATCTGGCCCACCATCAACAGCTACAAGCGCCTGGTCGACGGCTTCTGGGCCCCCGTCAAGCCCACCTGGGGCCTGGACAACCGCACCGCGAGCTTTCGCGTCATCGTCGGCAGCCCGAAGGCGACAAGGCTGGAAACGCGCTGCCCTGGCGCCGACGTCAACCCCTATCTGGCGATGGCCGCGGTCATCGCCGCAGGGTTGCACGGCGTGGAGAAGGGCCTGAAGCTGACTGCACCGCCGATCACCGGCACCAACCAGGGGGCGGAACACATTCCGCGCGCGCCACGAACGCTGATCGAGACGACGCGCGTCTTCAAGCAGTCGGCCATCGCGCGCGACTGGCTGGGAGACATATTCGTGGACCATTTCGCGGCCACGCGCGAATGGGAGTGGCGCCAGTGGCTGGACGGCGTGACCGACTGGGAGCTGAAGCGATACTTCGAGATCATCTGATCTGAGCCGTAGACCGTTCATGTCCGTCACCCGCTTCTCCTTCCCTACGCCCATCCATTTCGGCGCCGGAGCGCGCAAGCTGGTGGCCGAGCACCTGCTCGAGGCCGGCTGCAAGCGTCCGCTGATCGTCACCGACCGCGTGCTCGCCGCGATGCCGGTGATGGCCGAGTTCCGCACGCACCTGGCGCCGCTGGATGTGGTGGTGTTCGACGGCGTGTTCGGCAACCCGACCTGCGCGATGGTCATGGACGGCGCCATGGCCTTCAAGCTGCGCGGCGCCGACAGCATCATCGGCTTCGGCGGCGGCGCGGCGCTGGATGTCGCCAAGGTCGTCGGCCTGATGGCGGTGCATGACGGCGATGTGCTCGACTATGTGTGGGACCAGCCCGGTGTCTTGCCCATCGTCAACGAGCTGCCTTACATGGTGGCGCTGCCCACCACCTCGGGCACCGGCTCCGAGGTCGGGCGCTCGTCGGTGGTGAGCGAGAACGACACGCACCACAAGCGCACCGTGTTCAGCCCGAAGATCCTGGCGCGCGCGGTCTTCGCCGACCCCGAGCTCACGCTCGCGCTGCCTGCCGCCATCACCGCCGCGACGGGCATGGACGCGCTCACGCACAACATCGAAAGCTACCTGTCGCCGGCCTGGCACCCGCTGTGCGACGGCATCGCGCTGGAAGGCCTGCGCATCGGCGCACGCGCGCTGGCCACCGCGGTCAACGACCCGGGCAATCTGCAGGCCCGTGCCGACATGATGATGAGCTCGATGATGGGCGCGATTGCCTTCCAGAAGGACCTGGGCTCGGTGCATGCCTGCGCGCATGCGCTGGGTGCCGTGTGCGACATGCATCATGGCCTGGCGAATGCACTGATGATCGACACCGTGCTCGGCTGGAACTTCGAGGCGGTGCCGGGCAAGTTCGACGAGCTGGCGCATGCTGCGGGGCTGAGCGGCGGCGGCGCGGCCTTCGTGCCCTGGCTGCGTGCGCTGAAACGGCAGATCGGCATCACCGGCGTCCTGGCGCAGCGCGGCGTGCGGCCCGATCAGATATCACAGTTGGTGTCACTGGCGGCGAAGGACTTCACCGGCCAGACCAACCCGCGCGCCGCCACCGAGGCCGATTACGAGCGCCTGTTCCGACAGGCGATGTGAGCATGCCGTTCCAACGTCCCTGGCTGCTGATCGGCGTGTCGGCACGCATCTACTACCCCGCCGGCCCGGTGCTCGATCTGGGTGGCGTCTGGACCAAGACCCTGCATTACCTGGAACAGTCGGTGGCGCACTGGGTGATGAGTGGCGGCGCGCTGCCGGTGATGGTGCCGGCGGTCGATTCCGACAGCCTCGTCAAGCGCGCCGAGATCGACCTGGCCCACTATGCCGAGGCACTGGATGGCCTGGTGCTGCAAGGCGGCAACGATGTCGCGCCCGAAAGCTATGGCGAAACCCCGCTGCACCCCGACTGGCACGGCGACCGCGTGCGCGACCGCTACGAGATGGAACTGGTCGATGCCTTCGTCAAGGCCGGCAAGCCGGTGTTCGGCATCTGCCGCGGCTTCCAGTTGCTGAACGTGATGCATGGCGGCACGCTGCTGCAGGACATCGCCACGCAACGGCCGGACTCGCTGGCACACCGCGACACGCCACGCTTCGAGCGCCATTGCCACGAGATCGAACTGGTGCATGGCACGCGCCTGGCACAGCTGTACCCGGGTGTCACGCGTGCCCTGGCAAACAGCATCCATCACCAGGGCATCAAGGACCTGGCCGATGACTTCATCGTCGAAGCGCGTTGCCCGGAGGACGGCCTGATCGAGGCCATCCGCAGACGCGGTCCAGGCTATGTGGCTGCCGTGCAGTGGCACCCCGAGTTTCACGACAGCGACGTCCACGGCACCTTCGACGACACCGCGATACTCGAGGACTTCCTCGCCGCCGCACGC
>DASQFA010000144.1:0-3188 GCA_035633375.1 Rubrivivax sp. | reverse complement strand
GGCGCTTGCGAAACACCGAATTCATTCACCGCAGAGTAACGAAGGACGCAGAGTTGGCGCAGAGGAAATGCAATGGATTCAAATCGTTTCCTGTATTTCTCTGCGGACCTCTGCGTCCTTCGTTACTCTGCGGTGAAGGCTGCTTGTATTCGGTAGCTTTGCGCCGCTTAGGTGCCGCAGGGCTCGAAAGTCCGACCGTCGTGGCGTCGACTGGGTTTCAGGGGCAGGCCGCCACCACCTGCGCTACTGCGGCGGTGAGCTTCTTGCCGTAGGGCACGTGCAGGAACTCGTTCGGCCCGTGCGCGTTGCTCTTCGGGCCGAGCACACCGCAGACCATCATCTGCGCCTTCGGAAAGCCCTTTTGCAGCATGCTCATCAGCGGGATCGTGCCGCCCTGGCCGATGTAGCCCAGCGGCGCGCCGAAGTGCGTATTCGACGCGGCGTTCAGCGTGTGCTCCAGCCAGGGCGCCAGCGCCGGCGCGTTCCAGCCGGTGGCGCCCCAGGACCCGGAACCGGAGCCCCTTCCGGGCTCTGCGCCCGCGCGGCCGTCGGGGTGGAAGCTGACCTTGGCGTTGTAGGGCGCGTTGTCCTCGAGCAGCGCCTTCAGCTTCATCGAAGCCTCGTGCCCGTCCACCAGCGGCGGCAGGCGCAGGCTGAGCTTGAAGGCGGTGTACGGGCGCAGCACGTTGCCGGCGTTGCCCAACTCGGGAATGCCGTCGACGCCGGTGACGCTGAGCGTCGGCCGCCAGGTGCGGTTCATCAGCACCTGCACCGGGTCGGTGGTGGTCGGCAATGTCACGCCGCCATCCGCGCCGCAGGCCCACGGGAAGCGCTTGTAAACCTCGTCCTTCAGGATCGCGGCGGTGGCGCGCGCCTGCTCGATGCGCTGCGCCGGGATCTCGCAATGAAAGCTCTTCGGCAGCAGCTCGCCGCTGCGCGAATCCTCCAGCCGGTCGAGCAGGTGGCGCAGGATGCGAAAGCTTGACGGCACCACGCCGCTGGCATCGCCCGAGTGGATGCCTTCGCTCAGCACCTCGACCTTGAGCATGCCGCTGACCATGCCGCGCAGGCTGGTGGTCAGCCACAGCTGGTCATAGCTGCCGGCACCGCTGTCCAGGCATACCACCAGGCCGACTTGGCCGAGGCGATCCTTCAGCACGTCCAGGTAGGCCGGTAGGTCGCCCGAGCCGCTTTCCTCGCAGCTTTCGATGATGCCCACGCAACGCGGGCGCGGGATGCCCTGCGCATCGAGCGACTCGATGGCGGTGATGGCGGCATACACCGCATAACCGTCGTCGGCGCCGCCGCGTCCGTAGAGCTTGCCGTTTTCGTACTTCGGCGTCCACGGCCCCAGGTCGTTGCGCCAGCCGTTGAACTCGGGTTGCTTGTCCAGATGTCCGTAGAAGACCACGGTCTCGCCGCTGGCCGTGCCACTGGCCTGCGCGCCACCTTCGGCACCACCCGCCCGCGCGGGGCTGTCGGGGCGTGGGGCGGACCGGCGCCCGGACGTGGCCGGCACCTCGAAGCAGATCAGCGGCGTGCGGCCTTCCAGGCGCAGCACCTCGAGCTTCAGCCCCGCCACCTTGCGCCCTTCCACCCAGGCGGCAGCATCGCGCACCACGCGGTCGAGGTAGCCGTGGGCATGCCAGTCGGCATCGAACATCGGGCTTTTCGCCGGAATGGCGATGTAATCGGTCAGCGCCGGCACGATCTGTTCGTCCCAGCTACGGTGGGCATAGGCCGCCAGTGCGCGGGCCTCGTCGGGTTGCACGGGCAGGTTCGGATCACGCGCGTTCATCTTCGGCTCCTGTTCATGCCCCCACGGCAGCGTCCCTGCTGCGCTTGCCGCCTTGGGGGTGCAGGCGACAAGGTCCTTGCAGCAGGCCTTCGGCCCAGTCTAAGACTTCGGCGCGTGCCTGTCAGGCCGGCGCCGACCGCGCGACGCCCGGCCCAGCCTGCGCGCACGACAGTACAGGTTGGGCCGCATCACGAAGCAGCCCACCGAGGCCGGCGCCGCGCCGTGTCGTGCAGCTCTTCGCGCTTGGCAGGTGCGTCCATGTAGACCAGCACCACGCGAAAGGGCCCGCCCTCCTCGGGGTGCACGACAAAGCTGTTCATCGCGCCGTCGGCGGTGTACGGGTCGAGGTGCTGTTCGAGCATGCTGCGGCCCGCCTTCGGTGTCAGTCGGGCGCGCGCGCCGCCGCGGCGGCATCGAGCGCGCCTTCGCCACGCGCGATCGCGGCGTCGAACATGGCGGCCACGCCGGGCATGACGAACAGGTCGATGCCGCCGCGCGCGGCTTCCTCGATCATCAGCCGTACATCCTTGCGCGCCATCGCGATCTCGAAGGAGGGCGTGGCGTACTGCCCGGCTTCGATACGCGCCGCGCGGGCCGGCAACGTCTGGCCCGGGTTGAAGTGCTCGAACAGCGAGAAAGCATCGGCGGTGGAGATACCGACCGCGTGCGCCAGGCGATTCACGTCGCCCAGCACGCCCAGCATGCCGATCAGCGTGAGGTTGCCGAAGAGCTTGAAGGCCGCGGCGCGCTCGGGCGCCTCGCCCAGATACAGCACATTGCCGGTCATCTGCTGCAGCGCCGGCAGCAGCGCCTCGTGGCGCGACTTGTCGCCCGACACCAGCATCAGTCCGGTGCCGTCGGTCGCGTTCGACGGGGCCATGAACACCGGCGCGTGCACGAAGACCTTGCCACGCGCATTCCAGCGCGCAACCCGCTCGGCCGTGGGCCGCACGGCCGTGGTGGTGTGGTCGACGATCCATGTGGCGGCCGGTATGGCAGCGGCGATCGGCTCGAGCACCGCGTCCACCGACGCGTCGTCGGCCAGCGACAGGTGGATGCGCTCGACACCCGCCAGCGCCGCCGCCGCATCGTCGAAGGCCTTGGCGCCATGCGCCTCGAGCGCACGCGCCTTGACGGGGCTGCGGTTCCAGACATGGACCTGATGGCCGTTGGCGAGTGCGCGGCGCACGAAGCCGGTGCCCATCAGGCCTGCGCCGAAGAAGGCGATCTTCATGGAATGGTGTCCTCCGTGGGGGGTGGGGGAATCAGCGCGGCGCGAACTCGAGCCGTGCCAGCCAGTCGCCGAGCAGGGAAAACACGTCCTGCTGCTCGGGCTCGTTGAAGATCTCGTGGAACAGCGGCGTGAATTCGTGCGCGCTCAGCACCGCAC
>DASQFA010000143.1:0-5716 GCA_035633375.1 Rubrivivax sp. | reverse complement strand
GGGCATCGTGCTGTCGGACAACCTGCTGCTGCTGCTGGTGTTCTGGGAACTCACCAGCATCAGCTCCTTCCTGCTCATCGGTTACTGGGGCGGCCGGTCAGAGTCGCGCGCCGGCGCACGCATGGCGCTCACCATCACCGGCGGCGGCGGGCTGGTCATGCTGGCCGGCATCGTGGTGCTGGGGCAGATCGGCGGCAGCTTCGATCTGTCGGTGCTGCTGGAGCGCGGCGAACAGATCCGCGCCGACCCGCTGTACCCGGTGGCCCTGGGCCTGATCCTGGTGGGCTGCTTCACCAAGAGCGCGCAGCTGCCGTTCCACTTCTGGCTGCCCGAGGCTATGGCCGCACCCACGCCGGTGTCGGCCTACCTGCATTCGGCCACGATGGTCAAGGCCGGCCTGTTCATGATGATGCGCATGTACCCGGTGCTGGGCGGCACCGCGCTGTTCGAGGGCGTGGTCGCCAGCATCGGCTTAGGCACGATGGTCTTCGCCGCCTTCGTGGCCATCTTCAAGCACGACATGAAGGGACTGCTGGCCTATTCCACCGTCAGCCACCTGGGGCTCATCACCTTCCTGATCGGGCTGAGCACGCCGCTGTCGATGGTGGTGGCGGTGTTCCACATCCTCAACCACGCGGCCTTCAAGGCGGCGCTGTTCATGAGTGCCGGAATCGTCGACCACGAGGCGCACACCCGCGACCTGCGCAAGCTCGGCGGGCTGATGGCGCTGATGCCGGTGATGGGCACGCTGGTGCTCATCGCTGTCGCAGCAATGGCCGGCGTCGCGCCGCTGAACGGCTTCATCAGCAAGGAGATGATGCTCGACGAGGCGTTGCATGCCGGCAACCGCATGTGGGGTTCCTTCGGCTGGCTGGTGCCGGTGCTGGCCACGGCCGGCGGGCTGTTTTCGGCGGCTTATTCCATCCGCCTGGTGCACGACGCCTTCTTCAACGGCCCGCCCCGCGACCTGGCCGGCGTGCACCCGCACGAGCCGCCGTGGGGCATGAGGGCGCCGGTGGTGCTGCTGGTGGCGGTGTGCATCGCCGTCGGGCTGATGCCCTTCATCGCCGAGCCGCTGGTGCGCGTGGCCAGCGCCGCCGCGCTGGGCGTGCCGCCGCCCGAGTTCCACTTGGCGCTTTGGCATGGCTTGAACCTGCCGCTGCTGATGAGCCTGTTCGGCCTGCTGGCCGGCGTGACGCTCTATGCCGGCCTGCGGCGCGGCGGCCGCCTGCACCGCTACCTGCCCAGCGGCCACGGTGGCAAGGCGATCTTCGGCGCTGCCATCGACGGCCTGTTCGGCGCCGCCGGGCGCATCACTGCGCTGCTGGAGAACGGCTCGCTGCAGCGCTATGCGGCGTGGATGGTGTCGATGGCGGTGCTGCTGGCGGCACTGCCCTTCGTGCTGGCGCCGGGGGAACTGCCGCGCGCCGGCGACCGCGAGCTGTTGCCGGCCACGCCGGTGGCCATCGGCGTGTGGCTGATGCTGCTGGTGATCGGCGTGGCCATGCTGCGCCTGCAGCGCCAGCGCTACGTGGCCGTCATCCTGGCCGGCGCGGTGGGGCTGGTCGCCTCGATGGCCTTCATCGGCATGTCCGCGCCCGACCTGGCCATGACGCAGCTGTCGGTGGACGTGGTGTCCACCGTGCTGCTGCTGATGGGCCTGGCGCTGCTGCCGCAGGCATCGCCGCGCGAATCGACCCCGCTGCGTCGCGGCCGCGATGGGTTCATCGCCTTGGCCGGCGGCGCCGGCATTGCCGCGCTCACCTGGCTGATGCTGACCCGCAACCACGATTCGATCAGCTGGTACTTCCTGGAGAACTCGCTGACGATGGGCGGCGGCAACAATACCGTCAACGTGATCCTGGTCGACTTCCGCGGCTACGACACCTTCGGCGAGATCACCGTGCTGGGCATCGCCGGCATCGGCGTGCTGGCGCTGCTCGACGGCTTTCGCACGCGCCGCCCCGACCGTGACCCGCAGGGCCGGCCCTGGAGCTACGGCATGGAGCCGATGCTGCTGCGCCGCGTGGCGCGGCTGGTGCTTCCCATTGCGCTGGTGCTCAGCGTCTACATCTACTGGCGCGGCCACGGCCTGCCCGGCGGCGGCTTCATCGCCGGGCTGGTGACGGCCGCGGCGCTGGTGCTGCAGTACATGGCGCTGGGCCAGCTGCGCGCCGAGAACCTGCTGCACGGCGCGGCCGGGCGCCGCTTCGTGCGCTGGATCGGCTTCGGCCTGGGGCTGGCCTGGCTCACCGGCGTCGGCGCGTTCTTCTTCGGTCGGCCCTTCCTGACCAGTACCCATGGCCACCCCACGGTGCCGATACTGGGCGAGCTGCCCCTGGCGAGCGCCGCTCTGTTCGACCTGGGCGTGTACATCACCGTGGTCGGCTCGACGATGCTGATGCTGTCGGTGCTGGGCGCGGCGAGCAAGGAAACGGCGAAGGCGAGTCGCACATGAGCATGGAGTTCCTTTTTGCGACGGGCATCGGCTGGGTTGTTGCCGTCGGCATCTACCTGCTGCTGCGCGGGCGCAGCTTCTCGGTGGTGCTGGGCCTGACGCTGATCGGCTATGCGGTGAATGTCTTCATCTTCACGATGGGCCGGTTGTGGAGTGCGGCGCCGCCGATCCTGGGCGCGAAGGAACTGCTGGCCGACCCGCTGCCGCAGGCGCTGGTGCTCACCGCCATCGTCATCGGCTTTGCCACCACCGGCTTCGTCATCGAGCTGGCCTTGCGCAGCCGGCACGACGGCGGCAGTGACCACGTGGACGGCAAGCCCGACGCCGCCGACTCGCGATGAACTGGCTCGACGCCCACCTGCCGATCCTGCCGGTGCTGCTGCCCTCGGCCACGGCCATCGTGCTGCTGCTGCTGGGCGACCATGGCGGCGAAGACGCGGCGCACGGCCACCGCAGGCTGCTCTTGGCGCGGCGGCTGGGCTTAAGCTCGGTGCTGCTGGGGCTGGCGATTTCCGCTGCACTGGTGCATGGCGCCGCCGGCGGCGAGTTGCGCGCCTACCTGGTCGGCGAATGGCCGGCACCCTACGGCATTGCCATCGTCATCGACCGGCTGGGCGCGCTGCTGCTGCTGCTGACCTCACTGGTGGCGCTGCCGGTGCTGTGGTACGCCACCGGCGGCTGGGATTCGCACGGCCGGTATTTCCATGCGCTGTTCCAGTTCCAGCTGATGGGCCTGAACGGCGCCTTCGTCACCGGCGACTTGTTCAACCTGTTTGTCTTCTTCGAGGTGTTGCTGATCGCCAGCTACGTGCTGATGGTGCACGGCCAGGGGGCCGAGCGCTTCCGCGTCGGCCTGCAATACGTGGTGCTGAACCTGGCCGCGTCGGCGCTGTTCTTGATCGGCGTATCGCTGCTCTATGCCAAGACGGGCACGCTGAACCTGGCCGACCTGGCGCTGCGCGTGCCCAAGGTCGAAGGCCCCGACGCGGCGGTGGTGCAGGCTGCGGCCTGGCTGCTGCTGGTGGTGTTCGGCTTCAAGGCGGCGCTGCTGCCGCTGTCGCTGTGGCTGCCGGCCACCTATGCGGCGGCCTGTGCGCCGGTGGCCGCGCTGTTCGCCATCATGACCAAGGTGGGCGTGTATGCCATCTGGCGCGTGCACGGCGTGGTCTTCGGCGCCGAGGCCGGCGCGTCGGCCTACACGGTCGAGCCGCTGCTGCTGCCCCTGGCGCTGGGCACCAGCGTGCTGGGCGTGCTCGGCGCGCTGGCGGCGCACACGCTGGAGCGGCTGGTGGCCTGGCTCACCGTGGCCTCGGTGGGCACGGTGCTGGTGGCCTTGTCGCTGTTCAACCCGGCGGCCTGGTCGGCCGGCCTGTACTACATGGCCAACAGCACGCTGGTCATCGCCGGGCTGTTCCTGCTGGCCGAACTGGTGGCTGCGCAGCGCGGCGACGCCGCCGACCGGCTGGTGCCGGCCTCGCCGGTGGCCCAGCCGACGCTGCTGGGCGTGCTGATGCTGCTGGCCGCGGCCTCGGCCGCCGGGTTGCCGCCGCTGCCCGGCTTCATCGGCAAGCTGATGCTGCTGGAAGCCTCCACCGCGCACACCTGGCAGGTGGCGGTGTGGGTGACGGTGCTGGCGGTGGGCTTCCTCACGCTGATCGGGCTGGCACGCGCCGGCAGCATCATGTTCTGGCATGTGCGCCAAGACCTGCCCGACAGTGCGGCCTCGGGCGCCAGCCCCAAGCTGATCGGCGCGACGCTGCTGCTGATTGCCGCCACGGTGGCGATGAGCGTGTTCGCCGCGCCCATTCAGCGCTACACCGCGGCGGCCGCGCTGCAGCTGGGCGACCGCCCCGCGTACGCGCGGGCGGTGCTTGGCGCGCGCGGCGAAGCCACCGAGACCACGCGCCCCTACACCGGCCGGGTCGATGCACCGGCGGCCGCTGCCAGCGCCGGAGGCACCCGATGAAGCCGCCCGCGCGCCCGGGCGGCGACGCTGCGGGCTGGCTGCCGCACCCGGTGCTGTCGGTGGTGCTGGCGTTGGTGTGGCTGCTGCTGCAGCAGAGCCTGGCGCCGGCGCACCTGCTCAGCGCGGCGGTGCTGGCGCTGGCGCTGCCGCGGCTGCTGCACGGTTTCATCGGTGACAGCGTGCATCCGCGTTCGCCGCGCACCATGCTGCATCTGCTGGGCGTGGTGCTGTGGGACATCGTGATGTCCAACATCACCGTGGCGCGTATCGTGATAAGCCCGGCGTCCGACCCGCAGCCGGCCTGGGTGGAGGTGCCGCTCGAAGCCGAGCACCCCACGGTGGTGGCGCTGCTGGCCGCGATCATCACCATGACGCCGGGCACGGTGTCCTGCGTCGTCGACGAGCAGCGCCGCTCGATCCTGGTGCATGCGCTGGATTGCAGCGACGCCGCCGACATGGCTGCGCAGATCAAGCAGCGCTACGAGGCGCCGCTGCGCCGCATCTTCGAAGGAGTGCGAACATGAGTGGAGCCACCCTGGTCGAGTGGGCCCTGAACTTTGCCGTGCTGACCGTCGGCGCCGCGTTGCTGCTTTGCACCTGGCGTCTGGTGCGCGGCCCCGAAGCCACCGATCGTGCGCTGGCGCTCGACACGATGTACATCAACGTCGTCGCGCTGGTGGTGCTGCAGGGCATCCGCTACGGCAGCGAGCTGTTCTTCGAGGCGGCGCTGCTGATTGCGCTGTTGGGTTTTGTGTCCACAGTCGCGTTGGCACGCTATCTGAGCCGCGGCGACGTCATCGAGTGAGGCCACGATGGGACTGGATCAACTGCACTGGGGCTGGCAGGCGCTGCTCGCGCTGGCGCTGGTGGTGGGCGGCGTGTTCTCGCTGGTCGGCGCCATCGGCATGGTGCGTTTCCCGGACTTCTACATGCGGCTGCATGCGCCCACCAAGGCGACCACGCTGGGCGTGGGCGGCGTGCTGGTTGCCAGCCTGGCCTACCACTGGGGGCAGGGCAGCTACGGCATCCACGAATTGCTGATCACGCTGTTCCTGTTTGTCACTGCGCCGGTATCGGCCAACATGCTGGCCAAGGCGGCGCTGCACCTGCGCGTGCCGAGCAAGGCGCCGGTGCCGCCGGAGCAGCCGCGGCCGTAGACGGCCGTGGCGCCGGGCAGGCAGGCGAACACGAAGATCGGCGAGCAGGTGAAGGGCTTCGACACCCGCGTGCTCACGGCGGCCACCGGCAGGTTGGCGCGCAGCAGCAAGGCAAACAGCGCGGCGCCCGGCGAT
>DASQFA010000142.1:0-3764 GCA_035633375.1 Rubrivivax sp. | reverse complement strand
ACGTAAGCCGACTTGTCGACCGACGCGATCAGCCCGTGCACCGAAGCGATGTTGATGATGCGGCCCCAGTTGCGCTCCAGCATCTGCGGCAGCACGGCGCGCGTGACCTGGAACGGCGCGGTCAAGTTGATCGCGATCACTACGTTCCAGCGCTCGTCGGGGAAGTCCTTGACCGGCGAGACGAACTGGATGCCGGCGTTGTTGACGACGATGTCGACCTTGCCCAGCTCGCGCGTCGCCACGGCCACCATCGCGTCGATCTCGGCTGGCTTGGTCATGTCTGCCGGGCTGAAGATGGACCGCACGCCATGCGTGCTGGCGATCTCGCCGACCAGAGTTGCGATCGCCGCCGCGTCGCCGAAACCGTTGAGGCCGACGTCGGCGCCGGCCGCCGCATACGCCTGCGCAATGCCCAGCCCGATGCCGCTCGTCGATCCGGTCACGAGTGCCACTTTGCCTTTCAACATCGTCATCTCCCAATAAAAAGGGGGGCAGCCCGACCACCGGGCGGCCAACCATGAGCCTCATCTCGTGCCGACGCGACAACCCGGCGCCGCAAGATGCCATGAAGGCATCCCATCCCACCCACTCCATACCCTTCGACGCCTCCACCACGGAACGCCAACGAGCGCCCGCCGGGTGTCGTATGGGGTAACCCACATTGCCATTACCGAGCCAGCCGACAATGATGATAGACATGGGGCCGGTCCGGCGCACAGAGAAAAAACTATGACCCTCGAACGACAAAGCGTATCCCTCGCGTCATCACCGCAGCGAGGTCGGACGTGAGCTCGGGCGACCTCATTGGCCTGGCCGGCATCCTGCTGGCGGTCGGCCTCGTCATCTTTCTCGCGTTCCGGGGTTTCAGCTTATTGTTGGCCGCGCCGGCGGTCTCGCTGGTGGCCGCGCTGTTTGCCGGCGAGCCGTTGCTGGCGACCTGGACGATCCCTTTCATGGGCGGTGTCGGCCGCTTCATCGTCAACTTCTTCCCGATCTTCATGCTCGGGGCGGTCTTCGGCAAGCTGATGGACGACAGCGGCTCGGCACTCGCCATCGCCCGCGCGATCACCGAAAAGCTCGGCGCCGGCCACGCGCTGGCCGCCGTCGTGCTGGCCTGCGCGCTGCTGACCTATGGCGGTGTCAGCCTGTTCGTCGTGTCATTCGCGGTCTACCCGGTCGCCGATGCGTTGTTCCGCCAGGCCAACATCCCGCACCGGCTGATCCCGGCGGCCATCGCGCTGGGGGCCTTCACCTTCACGATGACGGCGCTGCCCGGCACGCCGGCGATCCAGAACGCGATTCCCACCGCGCTGTTCGGCACCACGCTGTTTGCCGCGCCCGGGCTGGGCGTCGTGGCGGCAGCGGTGATGCTCGGCTTCGGGCTGTGGTGGCTGAGCCGGGCGACAACTCTGGCCGGCCACGTCGGCGAAGGCTACGGGCCCGATGAGCACGAGACGGCCGACCCGCAACTGGTGCGCGACCGCGCCGTCGCGGCCGATGCTTTCGACCCCGCCGAGTTGCCGCACGGCCGGCACAGCGACAGTGTGCCGTCGCTGCCGCTGGCGCTGACGCCGATCGCGGTCGTGCTGGTGGTCAACCTGCTGATGACCTGGGTCGTGCTGCCGCGCATGGACACTTCGTTCCTGGCCGAACCGCGCTGGGGCGGCACCCAGCTCGCCAGCGTCAGCGGCATCTGGTCGGTGCTCACCGCGCTGATCGTCGCCTCGGTGGTGCTGGTGCTGGTCAACCTCAAGCGCCTGGCCGACCTGCGCTCGACGCTCGACGCCGGTGCGGCGGCGTCGGTGCTGCCGGTCTTCAACACCGCCAGCCTGGCCGGCTTCGGCGCGGTGGTCGCGGCCCTGCCGGCGTTCGCGGTGGTGAGTGAGGCGCTGCTGACCTTGCCGGGCGGGCCGCTGGTGTCCTTGGCGGTGGCAGCCAGCGTGATGGCCGCGATCACGGGGTCGGCGTCGGCCGCGTTGATTATCACGCTCGACACCTTCGGCCAGACGCTGGCCGACATGGGCCAGCAGGCGGGCATCGACGCGTCGGCGATGCACCGCATCGCGTCGCTGGCCTGCGGGCCTTTGGCGATGCTGCCGCACAACGGTGCAACCGTCACGCTGCTGGGGATCTGCGGCGCCACCATGCGTGGCAGCTACCGCGACATCGCGATGGTCACCCTGGTCGGCCCTTTGATGGCGCTGGTGGTGGCCGTGGTGCTGGTCAAGACCGTCGGGGCGTTCTGATCGAGGCGCTGCGGTTCGGTGGTCGTCGCGGGCCGCTGTGCGCAGGAACAGCGCGTGCGCAGCGCCGGCCGCGATGCTGGCCGGATAATTTCGTGCCCGCACTCCATGAGCTGCCATGCGACTTCTGAGCCTTGTCACGGCGTTGGCACTGCTGATCGGCAGCCTGTGGTTCTTCCTCGGCGGCGCCGGCCCGCTGATGCGGCGCGAACTGGTGTTCGGGCAGCTTGCGTCGTCGGTCGCAATTCAGTGGGCCTTGCTCGGCATGTTCCTGGCGGTGTGGTGGGGCGGTGCGTTGTTCTGCACCTTTCGCGCCCGCGCTTTGTTCGGTGCGCTGCGGGCGACCTCATCGGTGCCGTGGCGGCTGGGAGAGGGGCTCGTGCTCGCCGGCCACGCCGCCCTGCTGGCGGTCGGGTTCGCGCTGGCGCTTGGAATGTTCGGGCGCAGCCTGTCGTTTCCGCCTTACGGTCTGCTGATGATCGCGGGGGCTCTATACGCTGCCGGGCTGGGCAGCATTGCCTGGCGCCACGGGACTGCGATGCGGCGCTGATGCGCGGACATCGAGCGCGCTCGCTGCCTGCCGAAAGCCCGGGCTATCGTGCCCGGTCACCCCTGTCGCCGCCCTTTCACCGCACCGGCCACTGGCAAACACCTTGAGCGAAACGACCGTTCTGTACATCATCCTCGGCGCGGTCGTCGTTCTCTTCGTCGCCGAGAAGGTGCTGGTGGTGCTGGTCGCACTCGGCACCGCCGTCGCGCTGTACTTCACCGGCATCCTGACGGCCAACGAGGCCGTGACGAGTGATCTGTTTCAACGCTGAAAACGCAACGATCTGGCTTCTCATCGTCTACAAGACGGCCAAGTTCGACACTCTTCCAACGTCGTTTCTTGTGGACCTCAAGCAAGGAGTCAAAGATGCCTTCTGAACTGAAAAAGTTCCAAAGTGACCTGCTTGAATCAGTCAAGCAAATGTGCCGTGGTCAAGCCGCTCGCGTATCGAAAGTGAAACTCCGGGAGGCAGCCGAGGCCAGGGCACGAGTTGGCCTGTCGCAACAAGCGTTCGCCCATCTCTTGGGCGTTTCGCCGCGCACCCTGCAGGACTGGGAGCAAGGCCGCCGCGAGCCAACCGGGGCGGCAAGAACACTGCTTCGCGTTGCCGTGGAGCATCCAGAGGTTCTTCTCGCATTGAACACGTGACGCCCAACCGTTAGCTGCTCGTCGCGGCGGCGCGCCGAGGTGTCTGCCTTGTACGCAAAACGCGCTGACGGTCGCAGTCCGCCGACGGCATCCCCAGCGCTTCTGCAAGTGCCCGTCCTGCAATGCCTGGTCAGACGCTGGATGAGGTTCTCGGCCGGCGAGGAATGCCCGGCTGAAAGAAACCAATTCATCGCCCGATAGGAAATTGGAATCGACCGCGTCAGCCGATGCCTGAACGCGGGCGGCAAGCCAGCCATGTCACCTTCCGCACGGGTAGGAAGGGAGGATAGACTCAAACGCCGCAGCGCCTGTTTCGGCGCATG
>DASQFA010000141.1:0-14326 GCA_035633375.1 Rubrivivax sp. | reverse complement strand
TTTTCGTAGTCGCCGCCATCGTCGGTGAGGTACTTGATCTTGTACTTGCCGATCTCGACGGTGTCGTTATGCGCCAGCAACTGCTTCTTGACGGCCTTGCCGTTGATGTAGGTGCCGTTGGTGCTGTTCAGGTCTTCGATGAAGACGTCGTTGCCCACCATCTGCAGCACGGCGTGCTCGCCGCTGACGGCGAGGTTGTCGATGACCATGTCGTTGTACGGGCGCCGACCGAGGGTGGTCTTGTCCTTGGTGATCTGCACTTCCTTGATGACCACACCGTCGAGCGAAACGACCAGCTTGCCCATGCCTGTCCTCTTTTTTGCGCGTTTGGCGGCCGCTGCCTACACGGGCCGTTGAAGGGCCCGGTGCCTGTCGGCGGCGGTGCCCATCAGCGGCGAAATGGCCACCAGGTTCGCATTGTCGACGGCGCGCCGCCCGACGCGCGCACCAATATGACCGAGATATTATCCTTTCCACCCGCGTCGTTGGCAGCTTCGATGAGCGCGCTGCCCGCGGCGGGCAGTGATTCGTGCATCTGCAACACTTGCGAGATGCTGGCGTCGTCGAGCATGTCCGACAGGCCATCCGAGCACATCATGATCACATCGCCGGGCTGCACCTCGTGCAGGTGCGTTTCGAGCAGCACCGTGTCTTCGACGCCGACGGCGCGCGTCACCAAATTCTTGTTGGCGGAGAACACCGCCTGCTCGTGCGTGATCAGCCCGGCATCGATCTGTTCCTGCAGCAGTGAATGGTCGCGCGTGATCTGCTGCAGCCGCCCGGCGCGCAGCCGGTAGGCACGCGAATCGCCGACATGCCCGACCAGCAGGCGCATGTCGCGGAACACCGCGACCACCAGCGTGGTGCCCATGCCGGCGTACTGCGGGTTGGAATTGGCGGCGTTGAAGATGGCGCGGTTGGCGTTGTCCACGCAGATGTCCATGGCGCGGCGCACTTCGGTGTCGGTGGCGCTGGTGCCGGCCTCGCGCAGCCAGCGGCCGAGCTCGGCGCGAATGAACGAGGTGGCCATGTTGCTGGCCACCTCGCCGGCGTTGTAGCCGCCCATGCCGTCGGCCAGCACCGCCAGCGCCACGCTTTCGTCGAGACTCACCGAGTCTTCGTTGTTGGTGCGTGCCCGGCCAGTGTCCAGGGCTTCAAAGAACTCGAAGGTCATGGGCTCGCGGCTGGCGAAAACGCCGTATCGGCAAGGCGATGATTGTGCATCGGAACGCCCGCTTGGCCGCCCCGGCAAGCGTGCTTCATCGGGCGCCGTGGGCCGCTTGGCCGGGGTGGACGGGTAGTGGGTCGACGGGCTGGCGCAGTTCTGCCAGCGCATCCGCGAACTGCCGTCCATCGGCATGGCGCTGCGCTGCTTGCTTTTGCAAGGCCCTCGCCACCAGGGCCGCCAGCGCCGGCGAAAGCTCCGGACGCAGCGTGCGCACGTCCGGTGCCGGTTCGCGCGCCACCTGGCGCAACAGCTCGCCCAGCGAGGCATGCTCGTGCGGCAGTTGGCCGGTGAGCAGATGAAACAGCAGCACGCCCAGCGAGTACAGGTCGCTGCGCGCATCGGCCTGCGCGCCGGCCAGTTGCTCGGGTGCCATGTACACCGGCGTGCCCAGGACGACGCCGGTGCGCGTGCGGCTGGTGTCGGCCAGGCCGGCAATGCCGAAGTCCGTCAACTTGAGCCGGCCCTTGGGCAGATCGAACATGACGTTGCCGGGCTTGATGTCGCGGTGCACCACACCCTGGGCGTGGGCGTGGGCCAGGGCACGCGCCAGGCGCTCGATAAGCTGCAGCACCAGCGCTTCGGGCAGCAGCCGCGGCATGCGCGTGTAGCGGCCCAGATCGCAGCCGCTCAACAACTGCATGGCCAGCCAGACGCTTCCGTCGTGCTCACCGGCGGCGTGCACGGCGACGATGTCGGGGTGCGACAGGCGCTTTGCGGTCTGGATCTCGCCAAGAAAGCGAGCGCGTGCTTCGTCGTAGTCGGCCGCAGACGACTCGTGGCCCAGCGCCAGGATCTTCAGCGCCACATGCCGGCCCGTCAGGGTGTCGAGCGCCAGGTGCACGACGCCCATGGAACCGCGACCCAGTGTGCGCAGCAGGCGGTAGGGCCCCAGGGTAGGCGCGGTGTGGTCGGGCATGCGGAGCTTGGCATCCTGGCGCATGGGCCGCGCTCGGGTGGCGGATTTAGGTGCAAGGGGGGTCGAAGACCCGGAACCGCGCAAGGAGCGGGCGTACAAAGCACGCAAGACCTTAGCACGCAGCCCGCGCGGCGCACGACGTGCGAGCGTTCATAGTTGGCGCCGCAGCCGCCCTCGGCTCACTTCACCAGCAGCACCGGCACATGGCATTGCGCGACCGTGGCCTGCGCCACCGAGCCGATCAGGCCGGCCGTGTGGATGCCCAGGCCGCGCGTGCCCATGACCACCAGATCGCAACCCTTTTCCTCGGCGATCTTGGCGATCTGCAGTGCGGGATCGCCGACACGCCGGTGCTCCTGGTACTTGAGCCCGGCGGCGTCGAGCAGCGCCCTCGCCGGCGCCAGGCCGCGTTCGCTGCCTTCGAGGTGATAGTCCTTGAGGGCTTCGCCGGCCACGAACCGGGAGACATCGCCCGACACCGGGCGCTGCACGTTGACCAGGTGCACATCCAGCGTCTCGGGTTGGCGCAGATCCTGGCGCACACCGATCAGGTAGCGCACCGCCTGCGCCGAACTTTCCGAGCCGTCCACCGCCAGCAGCACATGTTGCAGCCGGCCGGGCGCTGCGGCTGGCATGGCATGTGTCGGCACGGCACGCCGGCTCAGTGCGCGCGCCGCGAGCCACTTGCCGACAATGAGCACGACAAGTGCGCCTGCGATCGGTGCGCCGTAGCGCAAAGCGTTGCCTTGCGCATCGGCCCAAAGCTTCAGCACCGGATCGCTGATGATCATCTGGCCGGCAATCCAGCCCAGCAGCATGCCGCCGAGGGTGATGATGAACGGATAGCGGTCCATCAGCTTGATCACCAGCTGGCTGCCCCAGACGATGATCGGGATCGACACCAGCAGGCCGAAGATGACAAGCGACATCTTGTGATCGCCGGCGCCTTCGGCGGCACCGGCGATGGCGATGACGTTGTCCAGGCTCATCACGAAGTCGGCAATGATCACCGTCTTCACCGCGGCCCACAGTTTGTCGCTGGCCTGGATGTTGCCGTGCTCCTCCTCGTCCTCGGGTTGCAGCAGCTTGACGCCGATCCATAGCAGCAGCACGGCGCCGACGATCTTCAGGTAGGGGATCTGCAGCAGCGTCAGCGCAAAGAAGATCAGGATCACGCGCAACACGATGGCGCCGGCCGTGCCCCACAGGATGCCCAGCGTGCGCTGCTTCGGCGGCAGCTTGCGGCAGGCCAGCGCGATGACCACCGCGTTGTCGCCGCCGAGCAGGATGTCGATCATGATGATCTGCCCGACGGCCAGCAGGAATTCAGTTGTCAAGAACTGTTCCATCTTCGGGTGGTCCTGGGTTCCTTGGTTTGCAAAGCGGGGGGCCGAAGTGGCCTCAGCGCACCAGCAACACCGGTACCGCGGCGTACTCCAGCGTGCCCTGCGCCACCGAGCCGAGCAGCGCGCCGGTGTTCGACCCCAGGCCGCGCGTGCCCATCACGATCATGTCGCACGCGAGCTCCTGCGCGGCTTCGGCGATCGAAAGGCCCGGGTTGCCCACACGGCGGTGATCCTGGTGCGCCACGCCAGCAGCATCGAGCACGGCGCGCGCTGGAGCAAAGGCCTTCTCGCTGCGTTCCTGGTAATAGTCGTCCAATGTCTGGCCGGTGACGAAGCGCGAGGCGTCGCCCGGCACTGGGCGTTGCACATTGAGCATTTGCACGGCCAGGGTAACGCCATCTCGCAGATCGTTGCGCAGTGCGAGCAGTTGGCGCGTGGCCTTGACTGCGCCGTCAGAGCCGTCCACGGCCAAGAGGACGCGCTTCAGCCCCGCTGGGGCCGAGCTCACGGCGGTAGCGGAACCCGCCAAAAGCGGCGCCGCACGCTTGGCCAACTTGCGCGCGGACAGCCATTTGCCCACCACCACCACGCCAATGGCACACACCAACGGCGCCCCCCAGTGCAGGAAGGCCGCGTTCAAATCGACCCAGGGTTCGTCCACCGGGTCGGTCACCAACATGTCGCCCGCCACCCAGCCGAGCAGCGCGGCGCCCAGGGTGATGATGACCGGGAAGCGATCCATCAGCGTCAGCAGCAGGCGGCTGGCAAAGACCACCAACGGGATCGAGATGGCCAGCCCGATGATCAGCAACGCGATGTTGCCCTTGGCCGCAGCAGCCACGGCGATGACGTTGTCCAGGCTCATCACCAGGTCGGCCAGGAGAATCGTGCGGATGGCTGCCATCATGCTTGAAGCGCCCGAGCCGTGGCCGTCGCTCTCGTCCTCGGGGATGAGGAGTTGCACCGCGATCCACAGCAACAGCAGCGCACCGGCGATCTTCAGGTAGGGCAAGCGCAGCAGCTCGACAGCGACGATCGTCAGCGCAATGCGCATCACCACCGCGGCGGCGCTGCCCCACATCACCGCCTGCTTGCGCTGCTGCTCGGGCAAGCCCCGCGCGGCCAGCGCGATGACCACCGCGTTGTCGCCGGACAGCACGATGTTCACGCCAATGATCTGCAGCAGGCCGATCCAGAAAACCGGGTCTACGAGCATCGCCATTGTCGTTCTCCATGGACCTATGGATTCGACCGGCAGCCGAGGCTCGAGCGGCCGCGCTCCACCCCACACTGGCGGCATGGAACCCCGCGGTGCTGCCGCGCATTATGTTATTGATGCCGCGCAGCGGTGGTGTTCGCAGTGCCGCGCACGCGGCTGCGGGCGGTGCCCGCTACAGCAGTGCCTTGAGCAGCTTGCCCATTTCGGACGGATTGCGCGTGACCTTGAAGCCGCACTCTTCCATCACCGCCAGCTTGGCCTCGGCCGTATCGGCACCGCCGGAGATGAGCGCGCCGGCGTGGCCCATGCGCTTGCCGGCCGGCGCGGTGACGCCGGCAATGAAGCCGACAATGGGCTTCTTCATGTTGGCCTTGCACCAGCGCGCCGCATCGGCTTCATCGGGGCCGCCGATCTCGCCGATCATGATGACCGCGTCGGTGCCGGGGTCGTCGTTGTACATGCGCATGATGTCGACGTGCTTCAGTCCGTTGATCGGGTCGCCGCCCAGGCCCACCGCCGTGCTTTGCCCGAGGCCGAGTTCGGTGACCTGCGCCACCGCCTCGTAGGTCAGCGTGCCGGAGCGGCTAACCACGCCGATGCGGCCCTTGCGGTGGATGTGCCCTGGCATGATGCCGATCTTGATTTCATCAGGCGTGATCAGCCCGGGGCAGTTGGGGCCGAGCAGGAGTGTCGTCTTGCCTCCCGCCGCGGCCTTGGCCTTCATGCGGTTGCGCACCATCAGCATGTCTTTCACCGGAATGCCTTCGGTGATGCACACCACCAGGTCGAGGTCGGCTTCCACCGCTTCCCAGATGGCGGCGGCGGCGCCCGGCGGCGGCACATAGATCACGCTGACCATGGCGCCGGTGCGGGATTTGGCGTCCTTGACGCTGGCGAAGATGGGGATGCCCTCGAAGTCCTCGCCGGCCTTCTTGGGGTTGACGCCAGCCACGAAGCAGTTCTTGCCGTTGGCATAGTCGCGGCAGCCCCGGGTGTGGAACTGGCCGGTCTTGCCGGTGATGCCTTGCGTGATGACGCGGGTGTCTTTGTTGATCAGGATGGACATCGTGTACTCGATTCAACGGGCCAAAAGCCCAAGTCAATGGAGTTGGCCTAGCGGGCGCCGTAGAACCGGCGTTGCCGGGCCGCTGGCGGCGCACAGCGCCTTGCATTGCGCTGCGCGCTCGACGGCCACTCGCGAGCGCGCAAGCGCTTGCTCGGTGCCGTCTTGCCGCCCGCAAGGGGGCGCGCTGCGGGCGCTGCGTAAGTGGGTCATTTCACTGCGGCGACGATGGCGGTTGCCGCTTCGGCCATGGTGTCGGCACTGATGATGGGCAGGCCACTTTCGGCCAGCAGCTTCTTGCCGATTTCCTCGTTCGTGCCCTTCATGCGCACCACCAGCGGCACATTCAGGTGCACTGCCTTGCATGCGGCCACCACGCCTTCGGCGATGGTGTCGCAGCGCATGATGCCGCCGAAGATGTTGACCAGGATGCCCTTGACGTTCTTGTTGCCGAGCATGATCTTGAAGGCCTCGGTCACCTTGTCGGCGGTGGCGCCGCCGCCGACGTCGAGGAAGTTCGCCGGCTCGCCGCCGAACAGCTTGATCGTGTCCATCGTCGCCATGGCCAGGCCGGCGCCATTGACCAGGCAGCCGATGTTGCCGTCGAGGCTGATGTAGCTGAGGTCGTGCTTGCTGGCTTCGATCTCGGCTGCGTCTTCTTCATCCAGGTCGCGGCAGGCGACGATTTCAGGGTGCCGATACAGCGCGTTGCTGTCAAAGTTGAATTTGGCGTCCAGCGCCTTGATGTTGCCGTTGCCCTCGAGGATCAAGGGGTTGATCTCGGCCAGGCTGGCATCGGATTCCATGTAGCAGGTGTAGAGCTTCTTCAGCACTTCGACGGCTTGCGCCTGGCTGGCCGCGGGGACGCCGATGCCGGCGGCGAGCTGCCGCGCCTGGGCATCGCTGAGCCCGAGCAACGGGTCGACGAAGACCTTGATGATCTTTTCCGGCGTCGCATGGGCCACCGCCTCGATGTCCATGCCGCCTTCGCTGCTGCCCATCAGGACCACGCTCTGGCTGGTGCGATCGGTGAGCGCCGCAACGTAATACTCGTGCTTGATGTCGGCGCCCTCTTCGATGAGCAGCCTCCGCACCTTCTGGCCGACGGGTCCGGTCTGGTGGGTCTTCAACTGCATGCCCAGTATCTGGCCGGCAAGTTGCTTGACTTCGTCCAGAGAGCGCGCCACCTTGACGCCGCCACCCTTGCCACGCCCACCGGCGTGGATCTGCGCCTTGACGACCCAGACCGCGCCGCCCAGCTTCTGCGCCGCCTCGGTGGCTTCCAACACGGTGAAGGCCGGGTAGCCGCGCGGCACCGGTACACCGAAGTTTCTGAGAAGTTCCTTGCCTTGGTATTCGTGAATCTTCATGGCTTGACTCGCGCTGTGGGGTACGGGGTCGGGGACCGAACCGGTGTTGATCACGCACCCGCTTTGCTGCAGCCTGAAGCGGCAGCGCCTGGCAGTGACATCCTGGTGGCCGGATCCGGCGATTGACCGGGCCACCGCAAGCACGGCGGCCCGATACATGAGCATTTGCACTCTAGCATGCGGCCATACGGCCGTTCAGCCCTTGAGCCATGTCAATTCGCCGCCTTGCCGCCTTGCCGCCTTGCCGGTTGGCCACCGTTCCGCTTGGCCGCCATGCCAGCAACAAACCGCGTCAGCCCTGGCAGGTCTAGTCGATGTGCAGCGCGGACGTGCCGGTCAGCACACGCCATATCACCTCAGCGGAGAAGCCGCGTCCAGCAAGGAAGCGCATCTGCCGGGCCAGCCCCTTGTCGTCTTCGGCAGGCACGCCGAACCTGCGCTGCCAAAGCTGCATGGCGCGCTGCAGTTCGCTTGCCCGCAACTGCTGCAGCGCCTGCGGTGCGAGCTTCAGGCCGTGTTGGGCCAGTTCCATCTCGATGCGCCGCGTGCCCTGGGTTGCCGCGCGCACCCGCACGCGACTTTCGACAAAGCGGTCTTCGCTGAGCAAACCCTTGGTTTGCAGCAGGTCGAGCAGCTGATCGACCCGCGCGCTCGGGTCTTCCGCCGGCGTGCTGGCAGCCAGCGCGCCGGTCAGTGGCGTGGCGGCACGGTACGCCGCCTCATCCGCAGCAAGCTGCAAGCGCGCCACACGCAGCAGCTTGCGGCGCAGTTCGCTGCGGCTTTGCTCGCGCTGCGCCAGCCAGGCCAACGCACGTGACTGCAGGCTTGGCGCTGGGCGTTTCATGGGGCCACGCTGCCCAGCGTCGTGCAGGCAGAGATCAGCCAGCCGCCTTCTCGACGGCCACCAGCGGCACGCCCATGGCCTCGCGAACCTTGTTCTCGATCTCCACCGCCATGTCGCGGTTCTCGCGCAGGAACTCGCGCGCGTTGTCCTTGCCCTGGCCGATCTTCTCGCCGTTGTAGGCGTACCAGGAGCCGGACTTGTCGAGGATGCGCGCCTCGACGCCCATGTCGATGATCTCGCCCTCGCGGCTGATGCCTTCGCCGTAGAGGATGTCGAACTCAGCCGTCTTGAAGGGCGGCGCGACCTTGTTCTTGACGATCTTCACCTTGGTTTCGCTGCCGATGACCTCGTCGCCCTTCTTGATGCTGCCGATGCGCCGGATGTCCAGGCGCACCGAGGCATAGAACTTGAGCGCGTTGCCGCCGGTGGTGGTTTCAGGGCTGCCGAACATGACGCCGATCTTCATGCGGATCTGGTTGATGAAGATGACCGTGGTGTTGGTCTTGTTGATGGTGGCGGTGAGCTTGCGCAGCGCCTGACTCATCAGCCGCGCCTGCAGGCCGGGCAGGGAATCGCCCATTTCGCCTTCTAGCTCGGCCTTGGGCGTGAGCGCGGCCACCGAATCGATGACGATCAGGTCGACCGAGCCCGAGCGCACCAGCGCATCAACGATCTCCAGCGCCTGTTCGCCGGTGTCGGGCTGGCTGATCAGCAGTTCCTGCAGGTTGACGCCGAGTTTTTGCGCGTACTGCGTGTCGAGCGCGTGTTCGGCGTCGATGAAGGCGCACACGCCGGCGAGCTTTTGCATCTCGGCGATGACCTGCAGTGTGAGCGTGGTCTTGCCCGAGGACTCGGGGCCGTAGATCTCGATCACGCGCCCGCGCGGCAGGCCGCCGACGCCGAGCGCGATGTCCAGGCCGAGCGAGCCGGTGGACACGACCTGGATGTCGGCGATGACTTCGCCGTCGCCCAGGCGCATGATCGAGCCCTTGCCGAACTGCTTTTCGATCTGTGCCAGCGCCGCTTGCAGGGCCTTGGCTTTTTCGGTGTTCAATGCCTTCACGGGTGCGTCCATCGGGGTTCTCCTTCAATGCAGCTCATTATGGCAGAAGCTGGATGTTTGTACAGTGTGCTTCTAGGGGTATGTGCGCAGCGTGACCCGTCCTGCCGACGCGAACGCCCGACTGCCTAGAATCCGCCAAGTCAAGATCGCTCCAATGGCTTGGCGTTGACACCGTCGGGCCGGCGCGACGAGGGCGAGTGCCCGCACGCCTGGTGGCAGCCGGCGCCAACAGCGACCTTGGGCAACAAAGGAGACAGCGCGTGCGCATACTTATCGCCGAAGATGACCAGGTGATGGCAGACGGCCTGTTGCGCTCGCTGCGCGCGGCCGGATATGCGGCCGACCAGGTGAGCAGCGGCACCGAGGCCGACGCGGCCCTGGCCGACCACGAGTTCGACTGCGTCATTCTCGATCTGGGACTGCCGAAGATGCATGGCCTGGAGGTGCTGCGCAGGATGCGTGCACGCGGCTCTGCGGTGCCGGTGCTGATCCTCACCGCGGCCGACAGCGTGGAGCAACGCGTCAAGGGCCTGGACCTGGGTGCCGACGATTACATGGCCAAGCCGTTCTCGCTGCAGGAGCTGGAGGCGCGCGTGCGCGCCCTTACGCGGCGCGGGCTGGGCAGTGCGTCCACCATCATCAAGCACGGGCCACTGAGCTTCGACGCCACCGGCCGTGTGGCCTACATCCATGACCAGATGATCGAGCTGTCGGCACGCGAGCTGTCGCTGCTGGAGGTGCTGCTGCAGCGCGCCGGGCGGCTGGTGAGCAAGGACCAGCTGGTGGAACGGCTGTGCGAATGGGGCGAAGAAGTCAGCAACAACGCCATCGAGGTGTATATCCACCGCCTGCGCAAGAAGATCGAGCAGGGGCCGATCCGCATCGCCACCGTGCGCGGGTTGGGATACTGCCTGGAGAAGATCGCCACTTGAGCCGCTGCTCGCGCCGCGCCGTACTTGCCTGCGCCCGGCTGCTTCGCGGCGCATCGCGATGAGTACGACCAGCCAGGCACATTCGTTGTTCGGCGAGATCCTCGACTGGATGCTCGCGCCACTGCTGCTGCTGTGGCCGATGAGCATCTTCCTGACCTACCTGGTGGCGCAGGGCATCGCCGACCGACCCTACGACCGTGAGCTGGGTGTGGTGTTGCGTGCTATTGCGCAACAGGTCAGCTTCGAAGCCGCAGGCGCGGACTCTCTGCCCTCGGTGCATGTGTTGATGCCGGTGCTGGCCACGGAGTTCCTGCGCGCCGACGACAACGACCAGGTGTTCTTCCAGGTGCTGGGGGCGCGCGGTGAGTTCGTGGCCGGCGACGCCGGGCTGCCGGTGCCCGACGAGGACATACCGCCCGGCGGCGAACTGTTGTTCCGCGACGAGACGATGCGCGACGAAGCCGTGCGCGTGGCCTACATGTGGCTACCCGTGCCGGGCCTGGCGGCTGACCGCGCCGCGCTGGTGCAAGTGGCCGAAACCCTGGAGAAACGCTCGCGCCTGGCCAACGAGATCATCAAGGGCGTGATCCTGCCGCAGTTCGTGATCCTGCCGCTGGCGGTGGGGCTGGTGTGGTTCGCGCTGTCACGCGGCATCAAGCCGCTGAGCCGGCTGCAAAAACGCATTCGCAAGCGCGAAAGTTCCGACCTGAGCCCGATCGACGAAGGCGACGTGCCCGATGAAGTGGCGCCGCTGGTGCGTGCCATCAACGAACTGCTGGCGCGCCTGGATCAATCGATGAGCACGCAAAAGCAGTTCCTGGCCGATGCCGCGCACCAGTTGAAGACGCCGCTGGCCGGCTTGCGCATGCAGGCCGAGCTGGCGGCACGCGACATCGACACCGGCACGACGAATACCGAGTCCTTGAAGAGTTCGCTGCAGCAGATCGCCTGGTCGAGCCAGCGCGCAGCGCACATGGTGAACCAGCTGCTGGCCATGGCCCGTGCCGAGGACCGGGGGCAGGCGCTGCGCAAGCAACCGCTGAATCTGGCCGACATCGTCATGGAGACGGTGCGCGATTTCGTTCCGCGCGCCATGGAAAAACAAATCGACCTGGGCTACGAGGGGCCTGACGGCGCCGCCGGTGCAGGCCTGAACGGCCAGCCGGTGCTGATTCGCGAAATGGTGCGCAACCTGGTGGACAACGCCCTGCAATACACGCCCGCCGGCGGCACCGTGACCGCGCGTGTCGTCGCCGATCCCTTCGGCCAGGTGGTGGTGCTGCAGGTCGAGGACACCGGCCCGGGCATCGCCCAGCATGAGCGGGAGCGTGTGTTCCAGCCCTTCTACCGCTCGCCGGATACGCTGGTCGACGGCAGCGGCCTGGGTCTGGCCATCGTGCGCGAAGTGGCGCAGCAGCACGGCGCCGAGATATCGGTGGCCGACGCGCAGGCACGCACGATGGCCGCGGGTACCGGCCCCGGCACGCTGATCACGGTGCGCTTTCCGGTGCGCTTTGCGCCACGCCAAAGCGAGCGCCAAGCCCCAAGCTGACGCAGCCCGTTCCATCGCGTGGGGCCCACGCCGCGGCCACGGCCGACGCAGCATGCGGCAGCAACTCGTGCCCGGGCGCGGCCCATATCGCCGAAGGCACCCGCCCAGGTGACACCTACCAGGTGCGCTGCTCACCCCGCCGGCCGGAGCCAAAGCCACAGGGTTGAGTCGTCTTGGCCCTGCAGGCCGGCGGCGATGGCGGCAGCGAAACATGCGCCTGCCGCCCGTCCCAGTCTTGCATCGAAGCCGGCCTGTCGCGCCGCATCCAGCGCCAATGCCGAATCCTTGGCCAGCAAGGCCATTTGCGCGTGCACCGCAGGGTCGCCAGCCAGGGCGCGCCGCATGCGGTCGCTGCCGATCCAGCTCTGGCCGCTGGATTGTTCGATCACCGCCAGCGTGACCGCCGGGTCCAGGCCAAGCTGCTGCGCCAAAGCCATCGCCTCGGCCGCACCCGCCAGGTTGACGGCCGCGAGCAGGTTGTTGACGAGCTTGGTGCGTGCGCCGTCGCCCGGCACCGGGCCGATGCGGCACAGCCGCGTCGACAGGTCGCCCAGCAGGCCCTGCCAGCGTTCGAAGACGGCGTCGGCGCAAGCCACCATCAGGCTCATCGTGCCGTCGCGGGCACGGGCAGGGCCGCCCGACATCGGCGCATCGATGCAGTCCACACCCTGACGCTCCAGCGCGGCGGCAGTGCCTTCGACGTCGCGCGGCGAAATGGTGGGGCACAGCAATACCGTCGTGCCTGGCGCCAGGCCGTGCGCGGCGCCGCGCTCGCCGAACAGCACCTGGTGAGTCTGCGCGCCATCGACCACCGCAACGATCAGCGCCGCGCTGACGCGCGCTACCGACTCGGCATCGGCATGCACGGTGGCGCCGTGCTGCAGGGCCAGGCTCTCACGCGCGGCATCGATATCGCGCACATGCACCGGGTAGCCCAGGTCGAGCAGGCGCAGGGCCATGCCCAGCCCCATGTGGCCGACGCCAACGACACCGATGGCCGGCCGCGCCGGGGCAGACGCGGTATTCAGGTTCAGCCCCTCAACTCTGCATCAGGCGCCGGCTCTTGGCCACCGACATCAGCATGCCCAGGCCGAGGCCGAGCGTGACCATCGCCGTGCCGCCATAGCTGATGAAGGGCAAGGGCACGCCCACGACCGGCAGGATGCCGCTGACCATGCCCATGTTGACGAAGGCATAGGTGAAGAAGCTGAGCGTGATCGCACCGGCCAGCAATCGTGCGAACACGGTCGGCCCTTCGGAGGCGATCCACAGCCCGCGAAAGATGAGAAAGGTGAAAGCGGCCAGCAGCGTGAGCACACCCGCCAGGCCGAACTCCTCGGCAAAGGCCGCGAAGATGAAATCGGTAGTGCGCTCGGGGATGAACTCCAGGTGCGTCTGCGTGCCCTGCATCAGCCCCTTGCCGGTGAGGCCGCCGGAGCCGATGGCGATCTGCCCCTGGATGATGTGGAACCCCTTGCCCAGCGGGTCCTTGGTCGGATCGAGCAGCGTGCACACGCGGTGTCGCTGGTACTCCTTCAGTACGGGCCAGCTCACGCCGTCGGCACAGATGGCATCGGCGCTGAGCACGATGGCGCCGATGGCCACGATGCCGAGCGCGACCACGGGCACGATCAGCCGCCAGGACAGGCCGGCAAAGAAGATCACGTACAGCCCCGCGAAAAGCACCAGCAGCGAGGTGCCCAGGTCGGGCTGCTTCATGACCAGCCCCACCGGCAGCAGCAGCAGCAATGCGGCGACGCCGAAATCGAGCAGCCGCAACTGGCCTTCGCGGCGCTGGAACCACCAGGCCAACATCAGCGGCATGGCGATCTTCATGATCTCGCTGGGCTGGATCACCATGCCGATGTCGAGCCAGCGCGTGGCGCCCTTCTTGGTGATGCCGACACCGGGCAGTGCCGTGACGATCAGCAACACCAGGCCCAGCAGGTAAAGCGGCACCGCCAGGCTGGCCAGGCGCTGTGGCGGGATCTGCGCTACCACCAGCAATACGCCCAGCGCCAACAGCATGTTGCGGCCATGGTCGACGAACCGTGTGCCGTGGTCGAACCCTGCCGAATACATCGTCACCAGGCCCAGTGCCGCAAGGCAAGCGATGGCCAGGGCCAGCCACAGGTCGTAGCCGACGAAAACCGGCTTCGCGCGCTGCCACAGCGACGGGCTTTGCAGTACAGCGTTCATGCCAGCCGCCCAAAGCCGGACCCGACAGCATGCAGCCTTCGGGCTGCAGCCAGGCGAAGCCGGTGGCTGCGCCCGCGCCGAGGCACGCGTGCAGGCCGCGGCATGTGGCCGATGGCAAACGGCAGGTTCATGGCGGCGTGACGCGTGCCGGCGGCGGCACGGCCGCCAGGCGCATCGGCGCCGATGCGGGCAACTCGCCGCTGCCGGCCGGCGCCGTGGCCGCGGCGGCCGATGCGGGCGCTGCCATCGACGCCGCCTGGCCGGGCAGCGCGATGTCGGCAGCGCGGCGCGGCGTACCCATCGGCGCGCCCGATTGGCCCTTGCGCGTGGCCACCAGGTCCTCCTCGCTCGGATACTGGCCGAGCAGCACGAAGTCGAAGACACGTCGCGCCATCGGCGCCGCGGCCTCCGAGCCGAAGCCGGCGTTCTCCACCACCACCGCCAAGGCGATGGTCGGGTTGGGAATCGGCGCCGCCGCGATGTACAGCGAATGGTCGCGCTTGTGCTCTTCCATCTTCGACGCGTCGTACTTCTGGTTGGCCTTGATGCCCACGGCCTGAGCGGTGCCGGTCTTGCCGCCGCTCTTGTACGGCG
>DASQFA010000140.1:0-8782 GCA_035633375.1 Rubrivivax sp. | reverse complement strand
CTGGTGCACAACAGCTTCAGCTACCACCTCACGCCGGCCGGCTCGATGATGGAGACCGGCGCGCACGCCATCGGCTGCAGCGTCTTCCCCGGCGGTGTGGGCAACACCGAACTGCAGCTCCAGGCCATGCTCGAACTGCGTGCCGACGCCTATGCCGGTACGCCGAGCTTCCTGCGCATCGCGCTGGACAAGGCCGACGAACTCGGCCTGGCTCTGCCCGCGCTGCGCAAGGCCTCGCTCGGCGGTGAGGCCTTCCCCCCGGCGCTGCGCGACTCCTTGCGCGCGCGCGGCATCGAGGGCTACCAGAGTTATGGCACGGCGGATCTCGGCCTGATCGCCTACGAAACGGCGGCGCGCGAAGGCCTGGTGCTCGATGAAGGCGTGATCGTCGAGATCGTGCGCCCGGGCGGCGGCGAGCCGCTGCCCGACGGCGAGGTCGGCGAGGTCGTCGTGACCACGCTCAACCCCGACTACCCGCTGGTTCGCTTCGGCACCGGTGACCTCAGCGCCATCCTGCCCGGGCGCTGCCCGACCGGCCGCACGCACAGCCGCATCAAGGGCTGGATGGGCCGAGCCGACCAGAGCGCCAAGGTGCGCGGCATGTTCGTGCATGCCAGCCAGGTGGCCGAGGTGCTGAAGCGGCACCCGGAACTGTTGCGTGCACGGCTGGTGATCGATGGCGAGATGAGCCATGACCGCATGACCTTGCACGCCGAACGCAGCACGTCGCCCGAGGGGCTTGAGGCGGCGATCGTATCGAGCATGCGCGACATCACCAAACTGCGCTGCGAGTTGCGCTTTGCCGCGCCCGGCACGCTGCCCAACGACGGCAAGGTGGTTGAGGACCTGCGGGGCCACGACTGAAGGAGGGCACTTGCTCGGTCGCAGGCTACGTAGTTTCCACCTGGCGCGGCAGCGCGGCCTTGACTACCATCGCCACCAAGGCATTCTCACCACACGGAGACACTCGAATGAAGAAGCTGATGATCGCCCTGGCCACCGCATCGCTGGCCGCGGCCGCCAGCGCCTACCCCGACAAACCGATCACCGTCGTCGTGCCCTTTGCGGCCGGCGGGCCCACCGACAAGGTGGCGCGTGACTTTGCCGAGGCGATACGCAAGCACCTGAACAATGCCACGATCGTGGTCGAGAACGTCGGCGGCGCCGGCGGCACGCTCGGCGCCAACAAGGTGGCCAAGGCGGCGCCGGACGGGTATACCCTGCTGCTGCACCACATCGGCATGGCCACCTCGCCCGCGCTGTACCGCAACCTGCCGTTCAAGACGCTGGAGGACTTCGAGTACCTGGGCATGATCAACGACGTGCCGATGACGCTGATCGGCCGCGCCACGCTGCCGGCGAACACCTATGCCGAGCTCGTCAAGTGGCTCGAGGCCAACAAGGGCAAGATCAACCTGGCGAACGCCGGCCTGGGCGCCGCATCGCACCTGTGCGGCCTGTTGTTCCAGCAGGGCATCAAGATCGACATGACCACCGTGCCCTACAAGGGCACCGCGCCGGCCATGACCGACCTGCTCGGCGGCCAGGTCGACATCATGTGCGACCAGACCACCAACACCAGCGGCCAGATCGAGGCCGGCAAGGTCAAGGCCTACGCAGTGACCACGGCCAAGCGGCTGACGACGCCGGCGCTGGCCAAGTTGCCGACACTGGACGAATCCGGGTTGAAGGGCTTCAATTTGACCATCTGGCACGGCCTTTACGCACCCAAGGGCACGCCCAAGGCGGTGCAGGACCAGCTGAACGCGGCGCTGCGCAATGCGTTGAAGGACCCCGAGTTCATCAAGCGCCAGGAGGCATTGGGCGCCGTGGTCGTGACCGATGGCCGCCTGGCCCCGGCCGAGCACAAGAAGTTCGTGGAAGCGGAGATCACCAAGCTGGGCACGGCGATCAAGGCTGCCGGGGAATATGCCGACTGAGGACACCGTTCCCGGTTCGCCGCGCGAGGCCGCCTCCGAGGGCGGCCTTGTGCTTTGTGGGCGGCGGCTGCGGCTGGTCGACAGCATCACCGAAGCGGCCGGTCGCGGGCAAGGCGAGGTCGTCGTCAGCGGCTCGCACGGCGGGCTGAGTGCGGCGCGCTTTGCGCTCGAGGCCCGGCCGCACGCGGTGGTCTTCAACGATGCCGATGTCGGCAAGGACGGTGCCGGCATTGCGGCCTTGGCCTGGCTGCAGCCGCACGGCATCGCGGCGGTGGCGGTTGCAAACGACAGTGCGCGCATCGGCGATGCCGCCTCCACCTTGGCCGACGGGGTGATTTCCCACCTCAACGCCGCCGCGGCCGGGCTTGGCGCCGCGGCGGGCATGGCGCTGCGTGAATGGCTTCAACCGACAACTTCCGGCAACGGGTTCAACGGATCGTGATCGGGATCGTCACCGGCCCGTCGTTCACCAGGTGCACCTGCATGTCGGCGCCGAACACGCCCGCGGCCACCGGCGCGTGTTGCTGCCGAGCCAGCGCCAGCACTTCGTCGAACAGCTTCAGGCCCAGTTCGGGCGGGGCGGCTGCCGAAAACCCGGGGCGGTTGCCGCGCGAGGTGTCGGCTGCCAGCGTGAACTGCGAGACGAACAGCAGGCCACCGCCGATGTCCCGGACGCTGTGGTTCATCTTGCCGGCCTGATCGCTGAAGATGCGCAGCGCCAACAGCTTGCTTACCAGCCGTGCCGCATGCGCCGTTGAGTCGCCCGGCTCGGCACAGACGAACACCAGCGCCCCCGCGCCGATGGCACCCACGCACTGCCCCGCGGTCTCCACCCGCGCCTGGGCGACACGCTGCACCAGCGCGATCATGGCGCCGCGCGTTGCGCCGTGCGGCCGGGCACGCGCAGGCAACGGATCGGGCGCATCCGACGCAGCTTCATGGCGTATCCCTCGCATCGTCGAAGTGCGCTTCCACGTCCATCGGCAGGAGCTGGATGGTGGCACGCAAGCCCGGCACCGCACTCATCAGTGCCTGCTCCACCGACGAGCGCACGGCGGCAGCCCGGGCGAGGCTCCAGCTGCCGGGCATGTGCATGTGCAGGTCGACATAGCGGCGCGATCCGGCACGGCGCGTGCTGACATGGTCGAAACGCAGTGTTTCGTGCCTGAACGTGTGCAGCGTCTCGTCGATCTGGGCAAGCACCTGCGGCTCCAGCGCGCGGTCCATCAGGCCATCGACCGAGCGCCGAACCAGCGACACGCCCTCGCGCACGATATTGCCGGCCACGGCGATGGCCACCAGCGGGTCGAGCCAGAGCCAGCCGCTGGCGGCCACGGCCAGCAGGCCGAGCACCACGCCGGCGGAGGTCCAGACATCGGTGAACAGGTGGCGGGCGTCGCCCTCCAGCGCCATGGATCGATGCTCGCGTGCCTTGCGCAACATGGCCCAGGCGAGTGCGCAGTTCATGGCCGAGCTGATCACCGTCAGCGCCAGGCCCCAGCCCAGGCTTTGCAGAGGCTGCGGGTTGAACAGGCGGTGCACCGCGGCGGCAATGATGGCCAGTGCCGCCACCAGGATGAGCACGCCTTCGAAACCGCTGGAGAAGTACTCGGCCTTATGGTGGCCGTAGGGATGGCCGTCGTCGGCCGGCTGCGCGGCGATGGTCACCATCAGCAGCGCGAACATTGCGCCGACCAGGTTGACCAGCGACTCCAGCGCATCTGACAGCAGGCTGACCGAATCCGTGACCCACCACGCGGCGGTCTTCATGACGATGGTCGCCAGCGCGACGGCCACCGACAGCTTCAGGTAGGCACTGACTTGCATGCTGCGATTGTCTCGCCGTACGGGGTGCACGCCCCGGCGCGCGCGGCAGGTGCCGTGCGCCGGATCAGTGTTGTGCGATGCGCTGCAGTTCCAGGTGCCGGAAGCCGGCGGCCTGGGCACTGCGCTACTGCCCGCCGTTGCGGATGAGCATGATGTCGCAGCGGCGGGCGACAGCGGCGATCAGGTTCGTCGATGCGTGCCTGTTCTGCCGCCATAGGCTCGGCGGCGACGTCGGCACCGCCCAGCGCGCCGATCAGTGCAGGCAATGACGATTCATGCCGACAGCGTGACGCGGGCAAACCTGCGCTTGCCCACCTGCACCACATAAACCCCGGCGGGCAGCTTGAGGCTCTTGTCGGACACGGCCGCGCCGTCGATGCGCACGCCGCCCTGATCCACCAGGCGCAGCGCCTCGCTGCTGCTTGGCGCCAGGTTCGCCTGCTTGAGCAGGTTGCCCAGGGCCAGTGGCGCGCCGCCCAACGCCACTTCGGCAATGTCCGCGGGCACGCCACCGCGCGCGCGCAACTGGAAATCGGCCTCGGCCCGGTCAGCGGCCGCGGCACTGTGAAAGCGTGTGGTGATTTCCCTCGCCAGCAGCACCTTGGCCTCTTTCGGGTTGCGCCCCTGCGCCACCTGCTGGCGCAGCATGGTGATATCCGCCTCGCTGCGGAAGGACAGCAGCGTGAAATAGCGCCACATCATGTCGTCGCTGATCGACAGCAGCTTGGCGAACATGGTGTTGGCGTCTTCGCTGATGCCGATGGTGTTGCCCTTGCTCTTGGACATCTTCTCGACACCGTCCAGGCCTTCGAGCAGCGGCATCGTCAGGATGCACTGCGGCTCCTGCCCGTATTCGCCCTGCAGCGCACGCCCGACCAACAGGTTGAACTTCTGGTCGGTGCCTCCAAGCTCCAGGTCGCTTTTCAGCGCCACCGAGTCGTAGCCCTGCATCAGCGGATACAGCAGTTCGTGCACGCTGATCGGGGTGCCCGACTTGAAACGCCTGGTGAAGTCGTCACGCTCGAGCATGCGTGCCACCGTATAGCGCGACGCCAGCTGGATCATGCCGCGCGCACCCAAGGCGTCGCTCCACTCGCTGTTGTAGCGAATCTCGGTTTTCGCCGGGTCGAGGACCAGGCTGGCCTGCGCGTAGTAGGTCTTCGCGTTGGCTTCGATCTGTTCACGCGTCAGCGGCGGGCGCGTGCTGTTGCGGCCCGACGGGTCGCCGATCATCGAGGTGAAGTCGCCAATCAGGAAAATTACCGTATGCCCCAGATCCTGAAGCTGGCGCATCTTGTTCAGCACCACGGTGTGGCCGATATGGATATCGGGCGCGGTCGGGTCCAGGCCCAGCTTGACGCGCAGCGGCGTACCGGTGGCCGCCGAACGCGCGAGTTTCTTCAACCAATCGGCCTCGGGCAACAACTCCTCGCTACCACGGCGTGAAACTGCCATGGCTTCCAGGACTTGGTCCGTCACCGGGTGCAGCGCTTGGGGCAGGGTTACTGCGTCTGACATGGGTTGACTTGTGGGTACATTTCCTGGGATCGGACGGGAAAGCGGTTGCTATACTCGCGCCCGTTATCTTTCTTCCCCCGAATGGGGGGTCAAAGCGCTCGCGGATTCTAGTTCCCGGGCTCGCCTGGGGGACTGCAGCCCGTGCGGCTGCCGGGCCTCGAGGGCACGAATCGTCGTCCACACGCACACGGGCCAGGCCCGACAAAGAAATCCGATGTCGTTGAAGAAACCCGCGCTCAACTTTCGACAGGCCACTATCTGGTTGGAGCGCCACTCGCGCGCATTCAGTGCAGCCTTCGTGGTACTGCTGGGCGGCTTCGCTGCCGCCGCCTTCGGCGTGGCTCCGCTGCTGTCCGATCCGGCGAAGATACCGCAGCGTCTGCTCGTCGACACCGTCGTCCCACAAGGCATGCGTGGCCAACTCGACGCGCTTGCCGACCACGAGCTCGAGCTCTGGCGCAGCGAACTCACCCGCACCAGCGATACGGTCGATAGCCTGTTCAGGCGGCTGGGCGTCGCCGACGCTCGAGCCGCAACGTTCATGCGGACCGATCCGCTCGCCAGACGCCTGCTCGACGGGCGCGGCGGCAAGATGGTGCAGGCGCGAGTGGCCGCAAATGGATCGCTGATCGAGTTGGTGGCGCGTTATGCGGCACCCGACAGCGCGCAGCACCAGCCACAGTTCACGCGCCTGAGCCTGTCGCGCACAGCCGGCGCATGGTCGAGCCACGCCGAAGTGGCGCCTCTGGTCGGGCAAATGCGCCTGGCCAGCGGCACGATCCAGTCGTCGCTGTTCTCGGCCACCGATGCAGCACGCATCCCGGACGCCGTGGCGGTGCAGCTTGCCGAGATCTTTGCCGCCGACGTCGACTTCCATCTCGAACTGCGCAAGGGCGACACCTTCAGCGTGGTCTACGAGGCATTGACTGCCGATGGCGAGCCGGTCACCTGGGTTGCGGCCACAGGCCGCGTGCTGTCGGCCGAATTCGTGAACAACGGCAAGGCCCACCATGCCGTGTGGTTTGCCGACGGTGCGGGCCGTGGCAGCTATTTCGGCCTTGATGGTCAGAGCAAGCGCCGCTCGTTTTTGGCCAGCCCGATGGAGTTCTCTAGGGTGACCTCAGGCTTTGCGATGCGCTTCCACCCGATCATGCAAACCATGCGCGCCCATCGCGGCGTGGACTATGCCGCACCTACCGGCACGCCGGTGCGCTCGGTCGGTGACGGGGTGGTCGAGTTCGCTGGCTGGCAAAACGGCTATGGCAACGTGGTGCAGGTGCAGCATGGCAAGGAACGCAGCACCCTTTACGCCCACCTGAGCCGCATCGACGTGCGCAACGGGCAGAGCATCGAACAGGGCCAGCAGCTTGGCGCCGTGGGCGCTACGGGATGGGCCACCGGGCCACACCTGCACTTCGAGTTCCAGGTCAACGGCCAGCATGTCGATCCGCTGCAACTGGCCAAGGCCGCGGAGCCTGTGAACATCGACCACCAGGCACGTGCGCAGTTCGCCGAACTGTCGCGCAGCGCCCAGGCGCAGCTCGATCTGGCCGAAACCTTGGCCGGTAACCGTGGCCGGGCCGAATAGCGGCACAGCCTGGCTGCGGACTGCCAGCACGGCGAGGCGCATCTTCCGCCGCTTGCGATGAGCCTGTTTGTCGGCCTCATGTCCGGCACCTCGCTGGACGGAGTCGACGGTGTCTTGGCCGAACTGGAACCAGCGGACAGCGGCCGCGACGTGATCCGGGTCGTCGCGCATCTCGCTGCCCCGATGACGGCAGGCTTGCGCGAGCAGCTGTTGCAGCTGAACAGCCGCGGCGACAATGAGCTCCACCGTGCCGCGCTGGCGGCGAATCAGCTGATGCGGGTGTATGCACAGGTGGTGCAGCAGTTGCTGCGTGGCAGCGGCGTGCGGCCGACGCAAGTGCGCGCCGTGGGGGCGCACGGACAGACTGTTCGTCATCGGCCACAGGAGTTCGACGCTCCGGGCTACACGCTACAGCTCATGAATGGCGCTTTGCTTGCCGAGCTGTGCGGCATCGACGTGATCTGTGACTTTCGCAGTCGCGACCTGGCCGCTGGCGGCCAAGGGGCACCGCTGGTGCCCGCCTTGCATGCCGCGCTCTTTGCCGAGCCGGGCGAAGACGTGGCGGTACTCAATCTGGGCGGCATTGGCAACCTCACGCTGCTGCCAGCACAGGGCCTGGTGCTCGGCTTCGACTGCGGGCCTGGCAATGTGTTGCTGGATGCCTGGTGCCGCAGTCACCAGGCTACGGCCTACGACGAAGACGGCCGCTGGGCGGCCTCCGGCACGGTGGACCAGGCCTTGCTGCGCCACTTGCTGGCCGAGCCCTACCTGGCGCGGCTGCCGCCGAAGAGTACCGGGCGCGATCTCTTCAACGCACCCTGGCTGGAAAAGATCTTGAAACTGGCCGGATCGTCCACTCGGGCTGACGATGTCCAGGCGACGCTGGCTGAATTCAGCGTCTGCGCAGCCACCGATGCCTTGCGCCGGCATGCGCCGCAGACGCGCCGTCTGTTGGTGTGCGGCGGCGGCGCGCTGAATTCGCACTTGATGCGGCGCCTCGCTGCGCAGCTGCCCGCCACAACGGTGGAAAGCACAGCGGCCCGCGGCGTGGCTCCGCAGCAGGTCGAAGCACTCGCCTTTGCATGGCTGGCAAGAGCCTTCGATGCGCGCCAGCCGGGCAACCTGGCCTCGGTGACGGGCGCACACGGGCCACGCGTGCTGGGTGCGCTCTACCCTGCTGGCTGAAGCACGAAAACGAAAAAGGCTGCCTGTGGGCAGCCTTTCGCGGACCGGTGCGGCAGAGCTTCAGGCCGAGAAGCTGGAGCCGCAGCCGCAGGTGGTGGTGGCATTCGGATTCTTGATGACGAATTGGGCACCCTGCAGGTCTTCCTTGTAGTCGATCTCGGCTCCACCAAGATACTGCAGGCTCATTGCGTCGATGAGAAGAGTGACCCCGTTCTTGGTCATCTGGGTGTCGTCTTCGTTGATGACTTCGTCGAACGTGAAGCCGTACTGGAAGCCCGAGCATCCCCCGCCCTGCACGAACACGCGCAGTTTCAACTCCGGGTTGCCCTCTTCATTGACGAGATCACGAACTTTCTCGGCCGCACTGTCGGTGAAGATCAGCGGCGGCGGCATTTCGTGGTTCGTGCTCTGGACATGTTCGGCAACTGCACTCATGGCGTTTCCTTGGTAGGGCAAAGATGGGCTTCGATTGGGATGTCGACTGTCGCTGATCGATCGTTCGATGCGGCAATTGTCAGGGTTTGACGCTGTGTGGCCTCAAGGCAGCGAAGCTCGCCATTGCTTCTGATGCCTTCCTGCATTCTAAGTATCCCGTCGCACACGATGCCGAAGGTGCGGGCCTCGGGCTGCAGTTCGAGAAGATCATTACATTCGATCTATCCAATGCTTAACAGTTGGATGATCACATGCTCAGCCTTGACCTTGCCAAGTACGCGGGCATTTT